>JBCDDO010000009.1:0-16323 GCA_039180245.1 Pseudomonadota bacterium
CCTGTTCGCGCTGTTCTGGCTGGCGTTTGTGACCACGCCGGGCCCCAACGCGGTCAATTGCATTCAAAACGGCATGGCGCTGGGATTCTGGCGTGCCGTTCCCGGCGTTCTGGCGATCCTGACCCAGGCCAGCGCGTTTCTGCTGCTCTCTGCTCTGGGGGTGACCGCGCTGATAGTGGCCTCGCCCTCCGGCTTTCTTGTCGCCAAGATCATCGGCGCGGGCTTTCTGTTCTGGCAGGGGGTCCGGGGCTGGCTGAGATCCCGCGATCCCGCGCCCACGACCCATCAGCCTGCGGCGCATGTGTATCTGAACGCGCTCGCAATCGCCACGATCAACCCCAAGAGCGTCGCCGGATACCTGGCGGCCTTTTCGGTCTTTGTGCAGCCGGATGTCTCAATCTGGGCGCAGATGCTGGTCATCGTGCCGACCGCGCTGACGCTGACAACGCTCAGCTACTGCGGGTTCACGCTGCTCGGCGTGGTGTTGGGCCGATCGGCCCTGGTGGCCGTCTTCAACGTCTGGGTCCGCCGCGTGCTGGCCAGTTGTTTCATTCTCTACGGGGCGGCGCTGCTGTTCAGCGCCGTTCCTCAGAAAGGATAGAATCATGATTGCCGGGTCCTGCCTTTGCGGCGCCACAACCTTTCACATCACGTGCGATCTGTCGCCCGGGACGCTGTGCCACTGCGGGCAGTGCCGGCGGCAGACCAGCCATGTCTTCGTCTCGACCCATATCCCGGAAGCCGATCTGCACCTCACGTCGCAGGACGACCTGCGATGGTACCGCGCCAGCGCAGTGGCGCGACGCGGTTTTTGCGGGGCCTGCGGGTCGGTGCTGTTCTGGAACCCGGATGACGAAGACAAGATCTCGGTCTCGCTGGGGGCGCTCAAGGAACCGCATCCGGGGTATCTCGCCAAGCATATCTTCGTCGCCGACAAGGGCGGCTACTACGAACTCAATGACACTTTGGAACTAGCACAGGGAGACTGAGCCATGGGGGATTTCCCAACAACGGCCCGCGTGGTCATTATCGGCGGCGGTGCGGTCGGCACGTCGGGCCTCTTTCATCTGGCCAAGGCAGGCTGGACGGATTGCGTGCTTTTGGAAAAGAACGAGCTGACCGCCGGGTCGACCTGGCACGCGGCGGGGAATGTTCCGACCTTCTCGACCTCCTGGTCGATCATGAACATGCAGCGCTATTCGACTGAACTGTACCGGGGCCTTGGCGCGGCGGTCGACTATCCGATGAACTACCATGTATCGGGCTCGATCCGGCTGGCGCACAGCAAGGAGCGGATGCAGGAATTCAAACGCGCCCAGGCCATGGGCCGCTATCAGGGGATGGACATCGATCTTCTGGAGCTCGACGAGATAGAGGAGATGTACCCGTTCATCGAGCTCCATGATCTGAAGGGCGCGCTTTACGATCCCTCCGATGGCGATATCGACCCGGCGCAGCTGACGCAGGCGCTGGCCAAGGGCGCGCGCGACATGGGCGCGCGGATCGAGCGGTTTTGCCCGGCCACCGGGGTGCGGCGCGAGAACGGCGAATGGATCGTGGAGACCCACAAGGGCGAGATCCGCTGCGACTATGTCGTCAATGCCGCTGGCTATTATGCGCAGCGGGTCGGGGAATGGTTCAAGCCCTATGGCGGGCGTACCGTGCCGATGATGGTGATGTCGCACCAGTACATGCTGACCGACGAGATCCCCGAGCTGGAGGCCTATTCGGCGGAAAAAGGCGCCAAGCTGCCGCTGCTGCGCGACGTGGACACCTCGTATTACCTGCGCCAGGAAAAGCACGGGCTGAACCTTGGGCCTTACGAGCGCAACTGCCGGGCGCATTGGGTGCAACCAGACGACCCGATGCCGGAAGACTTTTCCTTCCAGCTCTACCCGGACGATCTGGAACGGCTGGAATGGTACATCGAAGATGCCATGGCGCGGGTGCCGCTGCTGGGACAGGCCGGTGTGAACAAGGTCATCAACGGACCGATCCCCTATGCGCCGGACGGGCTGCCCCTGATTGGGCCAATGCCGGGCGTGCCGAATGCCTTTGAGGCCTGTGTCTTCACCTTTGGCATCGCGCAGGGCGGCGGTGCCGGCAAGGTGCTCGCGGAATGGATCATCGAAGGCCAGACGGAATGGGATATGTGGTCCTGCGATCCGCGGCGCTACACGGACTATGCCGACAAGGATTACTGCGTTGCCAAGGGCATGGAGGTCTACGGCCACGAATACGCCATGCATTTCCCATGGCATAGCTGGCCCGAGGGGCGCGACAAGAAGCTCTCGCCGGTGCATGAAAAAGTGATCGCGCTGGGCGGCCAGATGGGCGCTTATAACGGCTGGGAACGCGCCAACTGGTTCGCCAAACCGGGCGACGATACCTCCGAAGAGGCGACCCAGACCTGGGACCGCGCCGGCCCGTGGGAGGCGCGCATCCGTGAGGAATGCGAAGCGGTACGGGATGGCTGCGGTGTGCTCGACCTGCCGGGCTTTTCGCGGTTCAAGGTCTCTGGTCCCGGCACCGATGAGTGGCTGCGCGGCCAGATCACCGGGGCCCTGCCGAAGATCGGCCGCGTCGGGCTGATCTATTTTGCCGATACACGCGGGCGGATCGTGACCGAGATGTCGGTCACGCGGGAGGCGGAGGATCACATTATTCTGGTGACAGCCGCCACCGCGCAATGGCACGACAAGGAATGGCTGCTCAAAACGCTGCCTGAGCGGCTGACGTTCGAGGACTGGACCACGCGGATGTCGACCCTGATCGTCACGGGTCCAAAGGCGCGCGAGGTGATGGCGCAGATCACGCCGGGGGATCTGACCCTGCCCTGGCTGAGCTTTCAGGAGACCGAGGTGGTGGGCGAATGGGCGGCCTTGCTGCGGGTGTCCTTTGCCGGCGAACTCGGCTGGGAGATCCATGCGGAGAACCACGCGATGCCGGCGATCTATGAGGCGGTTCTCACCGCGGGCGCCACGCCATTCGGCATGTTCGCGCTGGATTCGCTGCGAATCGAGAAGGGCTACCGGACCTGGAAGGGGGATCTGTCCTCGGACTATTCGATGGTCGAGGCCGGCCTGACCCGGTTTGTCCGCCTTGAGAAGAACCAGGATTTCCCCGGTCGTGCGGCCCTGCAGGCCGAGATGGATGCCGGTCCAAGGAAGCGCTGCGTGACCCTGGTGGTCGAGGCGACCAGCTCGGATGCGCCGTACATGGCCTCGCTGATGAGCGGAGAGGACGTTGTCGGCGAGGTGACCTCGGGCGCCTGGGGCTACCGTGTCGGCGCCTCGGTTGCGCTGGCGATGCTGCGCAGCGATCTGGCGCATCCGGGTCAGAAGATCGAAGTGGAGATCTTTGGGGAACGCTGTGGCGCTGTTGTGCAGCCCGATGCGCCGCTTTGGGACCCGCAGAACGAGCGGCTTCGGGCATGAGTGCAGCGGGCATCGATGCAGAGCGCTTGCCTGAGCGTGGCGTGGGCCGGGCGCGTCGGGCCGGGGTATTTGGAAAAAGAAAGAAGCAGGAGGTGGGGCGATGACCCTTCCGTCGCATGCGCGCGTGGTGATTGTCGGGGGCGGCGTGGTGGGCTGCTCGGTGGCCTATCATCTGACGAAACTGGGTTGGCGCGATGTTGTGCTGCTGGACCGCAAGAAGCTGACGTCGGGCACCACCTGGCATGCCGCCGGGCTGATCGCGCAATTGCGCGCGACCGCGAACATGACGCGACTGGCGAAGTACAGTCAGGAGCTTTACGGCCGGCTGGAGGACGAAACCGGCTTGTCGACCGGGTTCAAACGGGTCGGTTCGATCACGGCGGCGCTGACCGGGGAGCGTCTGGAGGAGTTGAAACGCTCCGCGGCGATGGCGCGCGCCTTTGGCGTTGAGGTCGAGGAGATCTCGGTCAACGAGATCGGGGCGCGCTATCCCCATCTTGCGCTCGACGGGGTGACCGGCGGTGTCTATCTGCCCAAGGACGGGCAGGGCGATCCCTCCAATATCGCCTTGTCGCTGGCCAAGGGCGCTCGTCTGGGCGGCGCGGTGATTGCCGAGGATACGCCGGTGACGGCGATTGCGCGGGACGGGCGGCGCGTGACCGGGGTGACGGTCGAGACCGAAGCGGGCCCGCACCAGATCGCCTGCGAGCACATCGTCAACTGCGCCGGCATGTGGGGCCATGCGGTGGGCCGGATGATGGGCACCAATGTGCCGCTGCAGGCCTGCGAGCATTTCTACATCGTGAGCGAGCCGATCGCGGGCCTCACGGCCTTGCCGGTCCTGCGGGTGCCCGATGAATGCGCCTATTACAAGGAAGACGCGGGCAAGATGATGCTGGGCGCGTTCGAGCCGGTCGCCAAACCCTGGGGTCCGCCGTCGCCCGATTTCGAATTCGACCAGCTGCCCGAGGATTTCGAGCATTTCGAGCCGATCCTGGAACAGGCCATTCACCGTATGCCGATGCTGGCGGAGGCCGGTATTCAGACCTTCTTCAATGGGCCGGAAAGTTTCACGCCCGACGATGCCTATCACCTTGGTCAAGCGCCCGAGATGGACAATGTCTGGGTCGCCGCCGGGTTCAACTCGGTGGGCATCCAGTCCGCCGGCGGGGCTGGCATGGCTCTGGCCTCCTGGATGGAGAGCGGCGAGAAACCCTTTGATCTGGGCGACGTGGATATTGCCCGGATGTCTCCGTTTCAGGGCAATACACGCTACCTGCGCGACCGCGGGGTCGAAACGCTGGGGCTGCTTTACGCCGATCACTTCCCCTATCGCCAGAAGGCCACCGCACGCGGGGTCCGGCGCACGCCGTTTCACGCGCACCTGGCTGCGCGCGGTGCGGTCTTTGGCGAATTGTCCGGCTGGGAGCGCGCCAACTGGTTCGCCCGCAATGGTCAGACGCCGGCGTATGAATACACCTGGCAGCGGCAGAACTTCTTTGGAAACGTGGCCGAGGAACTCGCCGCCGTGCGTACCGGCGTGGGCATGTATGACATGTCTTCCTTCGGCAAGCTGCGGGTCGAGGGACCGGAGGCAGAGGCCTTTCTCAACCGTGTCTGCGGCGCGCAGATGTCGGTGCCGGTCGGGCGCATCGTCTATACGCAGTTTCTCAACACGGCGGGCGGGATCGAAGCGGATGTGACGGTCACGCGGCTTTCGGAGACGGCCTATCTGGTGATCACCCCGGCGGCGACGCGGCTGGCGGATGAAACCTGGCTGCGCCGGCATCTGGGGGAGGCCCGTGCGGTGATCACCGATGTCACGGCGGGCGAGGGTGTTCTGGCGGTCATGGGACCCCGGGCACGGGATCTTCTGCAGGCGGTGTCGCCCAATGATTTCTCCAACGACACCAACCCCTTTGGCACGGCGCAGGAGATCGAGCTGGGCCTCGGCCTCGCCCGCGTCCACCGGGTGTCTTATGTGGGCGAACTGGGCTGGGAGATCTATGTCTCCACCGACATGGCCGGTCATGCCTTTGAGGTGCTGGCCGAGGCCGGCGCCGATCACGGGCTGACCCTGTGCGGCATGCATATGATGGACAGCGGACGGATCGAGAAAGGCTTCCGCCACTTCGGCCATGACATCACCTGTGAGGATCACGTGCTGGAAGCCGGTCTCGGCTTTGCGGTCAAGACCGACAAGCCCGATTTCATTGGCCGTGACGCCGTGCTGCGCAAGAAAGAAGCCGGGCTCGACCGGCGGCTCGTGCAGTTCAAGCTGAAGGATCCCGAACCGCTCCTGTATCACAACGAACCGATCCTGCGGGACGGTGAGATTGTCGGTCATCTGACATCAGGCGCCTATGGCCATCATCTCGGGGCGGCCATCGGCATGGGGTATGTCCCGTCGACCGGGCTCTCCGGGCCGGAGGTTCTGGGAAGCCGCTATGCCATCGACGTGGCCGGTGTGCTGGTCGAGGCGGAGGTGTCGCTGAAGCCGATGTACGATCCCAAAAGCGCGCGCGTGCGCGCCTGAGCCCGGGACCCGGGCCGTGGTGCATCACCAGGGGCCCGCGCTCCGCCCTGTGGCGGGCGGGCGTCTGGCGGGCGATCACACACGGGTTCGCACGGGGCGCGTTGCACCCGGCGGTGCAGCAGGTAGGGTGGTGAGGTTCGCGCTGGCAAAGGAGCCCACCCGATGAATTCACATCCGATCTGGTCTTTGGTGGAGCGCGCTGCGCCGCGCCTTGTCGATCTCTCGCATCGGGTCTGGGCCACGCCGGAGACCTGCTATGCCGAACGTCAGTCCGTGGCCGCCCATGCCGAGGAGCTGCGCGCACAGGGCTTTGACGTCACAGAAAACCCTGCGGGCCTGCCCACGGCGGTGATTGGCGCGGCGGGCAGCGGCGGTCCGGTGATTGCCTTTCTGGGCGAGTTCGATGCGCTTGCCGGGCTGAGCCAGCACGCGGATCTGGCCGAACACTCCCCTCTGGCCGAGGGCGCAAACGGCCATGGCTGCGGGCACAATCTGCTGGGCTCGGCGGCGATGCTGGCGGCGGTCGCACTGCGGGACTGGCTGCAGGAGACCGGCACGCCGGGCACCGTGCGCTATTACGGCTGCCCGGCGGAGGAAGGCGGCGCCGGCAAGACCTTCATGGTGCGCGACGGGCTGTTTGCAGACGTCGACATAGCGATCACCTGGCACCCCAATTCGGTGCCCATGGTGCTGCGCGGCTCGTCGCTGGCCAATACGCGGGTGGATTTCACCTTCACCGGTCGTGCGGCCCATGCCGCCGGGGCGCCGCATCTGGGGCGCTCGGCGCTTGATGCGATGGAGCTGATGAACATCGGCATCAACTATCTGCGCGAACACATACCCGATCGGGCCCGTCTGCATCACGCGGTGATCGATGGCGGCGGGATCTCTCCCAATGTGGTGCAGGCGCGGGCCAAGTCGCGCTATGTGGTGCGCGCGCAAACCGTGCCGGAAATGCTCGGCCTGCTCGAACGGGTCTACAAGGTTGCCGAGGGCGCGGCGATGATGACCGAAACCCAGGTCCAATACGAGGTGCTGAGCGCGGTGTCGAACCTGTTGCCCAATGACCCGCTCTGCGCGGCGATGCAGAAGAATTGCGAGATGCTGGGGCCTGCTCCCTTTGACGAGGACGACGCCGCCTATGCCGCGCAGTTTCAGGCGACGCTGCTGGACGAGGATATCGTCGACAGTTACCGCGCGATGGGTCTGATGCCGCAGAAATGTCAGGTGCTTGCCGATTTCGTGCCGCCTGCGGATACGCCGGCCTGCGACATGATCGGCTCCACCGATGTGGCGGACGTCAGCTGGGTGGTCCCGACCGTGCAGCTTATGGACGCGACGGCGGCGGTGGGCACACAGCTTCACTCCTGGCAGATGGTGGCGCAGGGCAAAAGCGCCGTGGCCACCAAGGGCATGATCCATGCCGCTCAGGTCATGGCCATGACCGGTGTCGACGCGGTTCTGGATGCCGATCTGCGCACGCGGGCCTGGGCGGATTTGCGGGCGCGCGGCGGCGCCGAGGGCTATGTCTGCCCGCTGGGTCCCGAGGCGGTCCCGCCCATCCAGGCCATGGCCGCGGAATAGGCGGCGACCGGGTCCGGCTTGTCATCTGCGGCCGGCCCGGCTAGGCCCGGCCCATGGACGATTACGCGCCGCCCGACACGCCTTTGAACATCCTGTACGATGACCACGAGCTTCTGGTCTTCGAAAAACCCGAGGGGCTGCTGTCCGTTCCCGGCAAGGGCGAACACCTTGCCGATTGCCTTCTGGCGCGCGCGCAGGCGGTCTTTCCCGAGGCGCTTCTGGTGCACCGGCTCGACCGCGACACGTCAGGCGTGATGATCTTTGGCCGCACGCCCCACGCGCAGCGCCACCTCGGGCTGCAGTTCGAGAAGCGGCAGACCAAAAAGACCTATGTGGCCCGCGTACATGGACGGCTGGAGCCCAAGACCGGCACCGTCGATCTGCCCCTGATCGTGGACTGGCCGAACCGGCCCAAACAGATGGTCTGCCACGAGACCGGCAAAGAGGCGCAGACCGACTGGCGCGTGCAGCGCTATGAGTCCACGTCCACGCGGGTGAAGCTGATGCCCAAAACCGGACGATCGCACCAATTGCGGGTCCATATGCTCGCGCTTGGCCACCCGATCCTGGGCGATCCGTTCTATGCGGAGGGCGCCGCGCGGGAGGCGGAGCGCATGATGCTCCATGCCGAAGAGTTGCGGGTGAAACATCCTGATGGCGGGCAGATGATGCGGTTTCGCGCGCCCGCACCGTTCTGAGCGACAGATCCGCCGCGCCATCGACGGGCCGGGCTGCGCTCTCTCAAAGGCGAATGACCGCATGGGCGTGCGCTGCCTTGGCCTCTCCGGCCTCGGTTCCCCTCGGGCGGATCTGAGGCAATGGCCCGCCCGACCGCACAACCCGTCGCAGGCAATCGCGCCCGAGCGCTGTGACCGCACGACCCATGGCAGGCGCGCCCGCCCGAGCGCGGTGACGGCGCGGCAGATCGCGAACCGACCCACCCGACCGCACAACCCATCGCAGGCAATCGCGCCCGAGCGCGGTGACCGCGCGACCCATCGCAGGCGCGCCCGCCCGAGCGCGGTGACGGCGCGGCGGATCGCAAACCGACTCACCCGACCGCACGACCCGTCGCAGGCAGACCCGCCCGGGCCCGGCGACCGCGCGACCCCTCGCCGACCGGCACGCCGACTACGGCAACCGGTCGCCGATCTGGTCTGGCAAAAACCGCTCGATCGGAAAGTCGCAGACCCCACAGCCGCCAAACGGCGACTGCCCCATGAGCCGCTCCAGAACCGCCGCCAGTGCGGACAGCGCGTCAAACAGCGGACCAATCGGCAGATCCGGCACCTGCCAGCCCATCGTACTGGCGATGTTGAAGGCCGCGCCGTTCAGCCCTGTCGCGCCGGATTCGATCATATCAAACGGCGGCAGCATGTTGATCTGCCCCTGCACCGCAAGACCCGCTCCGAGACGGGGCAGATCCAGACGGGTGCAATAGCGCAGCATCAGATTGATCCGGTTGATCCCGGCCGGTGTCAGAGCATCCTCGCCGAACGCCAGGTGGATCGCCTCCAGACCCTCCAGAATGCCGGCCAGATCCAGCATGTCCGCCAGCGACATTGGCAGGTGTGGCATCGGCAGGCGCGACAAAGCCGCCAGCAAGGCCGCCGCAGCCGACGGAAAGGCCGGATCGTTCACAGGCGGCAGACCGAGGCTTTCATGCGCGCTGGGCAGATGGGCGGAGGCCGCAAAATGCGCGGCCAGTTGCACCTGCGCGGGCGACAGCGCAAAGGCCGGCAACCGCCCCATCGACAACCGCGCGGCAAGGCGCATCCCGTTGGTGTACACGTCGCGCGGGTTGTCGAGCCCGTCGCGCAAGACGAACTGACCGTCGACGCCGGACAGAGCCAGCGGACACAATCCCAGACCGCGCAGCGCCAGCGTGATCCGCGCGGCCTCGACCAGCCGCAGCCAATCCGGCGTCACCAGCGCACGCAGGGGCACCGCCATCGGCACCATCCCGGCGGCAAAACTCGCCAGAGCCTGTTTGATGCCCGCAATCAGACGCTCGAGGTTGCCCAGCGGAAACATCGTGGCGCAAAACGACAGCCGCATCGTCGCCGACATCAGCGGGCCCGCGCCAAAGGGCAAGGCCAGCGGCAGCGGGGTCTGCGGCGCGGCGGCGCCCAGAGTCATGCGCATCCAGGCGTCGGGATCGAGATCGGGCAACAGCCGCGACAGCCGCAGATCAAGCCGGGTTCCGGCACTCAGATCGAGCAGCATCGGCAGGCGCCGGAATTGCGGTGGAATGGGATCGATCCGGAACTGCGCGCTGGGCAGCAGGGTCCGCAGGTTGTGCGTCGGGGTCAGGCAGAAACAGGTCAATTGCCGGGCCTCCGCCGCCCCGTGCCGGCGCTCACCCGATCAAAACGGTCGGCGCTCCCACCAGAACCTTGCCGCCATGCATGAACGAATCCATCAGGCGGGCCGCCGGCATGGAATTGACAAGGACAGTCGTGGAACACACCACCAGAGTGTCCGGCGGGCCAACACAGGTGGCCTTGTCGCCCAACCGGGCCTGCGGCATTTGGACGGTCATCACATTGGGAGAGGTCGGTGGAATGATCGGTCCGCCCACATGCGGCACCGGCGGCACGCCGGGTGTCACCATTGGGCACACATGCATGTCCGTCACACGCGCGGCCGGAAACCCCATGACACCCCTCCTGAACTCACGACACAGACTGTACGCATCGCAAGGATGCATGCAAGTCCGGGGTGGGGCCGCCCCGTTCTGGCCGGCCCCGGCGGTGCATCACTCGGCGGCCCAGCCGGACACGGCCTTGATCTCCAGAAAGTCCTCGATCCCGTAAACGCCGCCTTCGCGCCCGTTGCCGGACCGCTTCATGCCGCCAAACGGCGAACCTGCACCGCGCGACTGACCGTTGATCTCCACCATGCCCGAGCGCAACTGGCGGGCCACCCGGTTGGTGCGGGACTCGTCTGTGGACTGGATGTAGTTGGTCAGCCCGTAGACGGTGTCATTGGCGATCTCGACCGCGTCCTCTTCGGAATCGAAGGGAATGATCGACAGGACCGGGCCAAAGATTTCTTCGCGCGCGATGGTCATCTCGTTGTTCACATCGGCAAAGACCGTGGGCTTGACATAATAGCCCTTGTTGAGCCCGTCGGGACGCCCCGTGCCGCCGGCAACCAGCCGGGCGCCTTCGTCGATGCCCTTCTGGATGAGGTCCTGAATCTTGGTCCACTGGGTCTCGTTGACCACCGGCCCGATGTGGCGTCCTTCTTCCGACGCCGGTCCCACGCTCACCTTTGCGGCCACTTCGGCGGCGGTTTCGACGGCCGTGTCATAGACCTCGCGTTGCACGAGCATGCGCGAGGGCGCATTACAGCTTTGTCCGGTGTTGTTCATCATATGAAGAACACCGCGCTTGACCGCCTTTTCATCAGCATCGGCAAAGACCAGGTTGGCGCCTTTGCCCCCCAGTTCCAGATGCACCTTCTTGAGCGTATCGGCGGCGTTCTTGGAAATCGCAGTGCCGGCGCGGGTGGAGCCGGTAAAGCTCACCATATCGACATCCTCGTGGCCCGACAGATGGGTTCCGACGCCCAGACCGTCCCCGTTCAGCAGGTTGAAGACACCGGGCGGGAAGCCTGCGTCATGGACCATCTGTGCAAAGACCATGGCGTTCAGCGGGCTTTCTTCCGAGGGCTTCAGCACCATCGTGCAACCCGCCACCACGGCGGCGCCGAACTTGAGCGTGATCTGGTTTTGCGGCCAGTTCCATGGCGTGATCATGGCGACGACGCCCACGGCTTCGTAGATGATCCGGTCGCCGGTCTGATCGGCGCTCAGCGGCTTGTCGAAGTCAAACGCCTTGGCGGCGCGGATGAAGTTCGTCAGATGCCAGGCGCCCGCATTGACCTGCTGCGAGCGGGCCATGTCGATCGGCGCCCCCATCTCCATCGAGGTCGCCCCGGCCAGCTCTTCCTTGCGGCTGGTGAAAATCTCAAGGAGCTTTTCCAGAAGCGCGATCCGCTCTTGGGGCGGTGTGGCCATCCATCCGGGCAGGGCAGCCTTGGCCGCGGCAACGGCCGCGTCCGTGTCGGCCTGTCCGCCCAGAGAGATCACCGCGCAAGGCTCTTCCGTCGACGGATTGATGACCTCGTGGTCGGTCCCGTCGCGCGGGTCTACCCATTGGCCGTTGATATAGAATTGACGCTGTTCGAGCATGTGAACGTCTCCCCATGTGAGCGGATCCTGCAGCGACTCTGTGGCTGCAAACCAGGCGCACTCTGTCATCGGTGATCATCGGGGGCAAGGTGGGATCAGACGCGCCCGCCGCTGGGTCGTGATCTGGCCTGCGGGGCGTGCGCGCAGGCGGGGCAGTTGGGCGTGGCGGGGGGTGGACGGACGCGCGGCTCAGGTGGGCCGGACCAGCGCGCGGGGCGGGCGGGCAAGACAGTCGGGACTGCAGGCAGGCGCGGCAGACGGGCAGGTCGCGCAGGTCGGGCACGGCATAGGAACCGGGCCGCCGGGCCGGAGACGCGCGCGGGACAGGCGGGCATGGCCGACGGGTGAGGCGGGAGGGTTGGATGACGTAGGCGGCGGGACATGCGGGCAAGGCAGGGCAGGCAGGCGGGACATGCGGGCAGGCAGGGCAGGCGGGCGTGGCGAGCAGGCAAGGCAGTGCAATCGGGTGAGGCGGCAGGGCAGGTGAGCAGGTTAGGCTGGCGGGCGTGGCAAGTAGGCAAGGCCGGGCAATTGGGTGAGGCGGCAGGGCAGTGAGCAGGTTAGGCTGGCGGGCAGGCGGGCGTGCGTGGCGAGCAGGAGCGCTTGGGCAGTCGGGTGAGGCAGTCGGGTGAGGCAGGCGGCGGGCATGGCAGGCGGGCGGGCAGGATGATCGAGCGGGGTCGTCCCGCGCGGGGGTCCTGCGCGATGATCCCACCGGGGAGGGCCGCGAACTGGACATCGATGGGCATGAAACTTACGTAGGTCGGGCCGCCACCTAGCTGAATTCCAGCTGTCATCACAAAGGATGCCGCAATGAGTCTTCGTATCAACGACATTGTTCCCAATTTCACCGCCGAGACCGATCATGGCCCGATCACCTTCCACGACTGGATTGGCGACAGCTGGGCGATCCTGTTTTCGCATCCCAAGGATTACACGCCGGTGTGCACGACCGAATTCGGCGCCGTGGCGCAGCTCGCCGATGAATGGGCCGCGCGCAACACCAAGGTCATCGGGTTGAGCGTTGACGGTGTCGAGGACCACAAGGGCTGGAAGACCGATATTGAAACCGTGGGCGGCGCCACTGCGGGCTTTCCGATCATTGCCGATGACGCGCTGAAGGTCGCAAAGGCCTTCGACATGCTGCCCGCGGACGCTTATCTGCCCGATGGGCGCACGCCTGCGGATTCCGCGACCGTGCGGTCGGTGTTCATCATATCCCCGGACAAGAAACTGCAGTTGATGATGACCTATCCGATGACGGTGGGCCGCAACTTTGCCGAAGTGCTTCGTGCGCTGGACGGGCTGCAGCGCACTTTTGGTCAGCCATTGGCGACGCCGGCCAACTGGCAGACGGGTCAGGATGTGATCGTGGCGCTGGCGTTGGATGACGCGGCGGCGGAAGAGGCCTATGGGCCGCTGGACAAGAAACTGCCTTACCTGCGGTTTGCCAAGAACCCGGGCTGAGCCGTTGCGTCCTTGCCGGCGCGCGCGCGGGCGGGGACGGCGCGCCGGGGTATTTTGAAAAAGAAAGAAGCAGCAGGGCGGTTTTCCGCCCCGTCTGGCGGGCGCAGCGGCTGGCAGGTGGCGCCACATGCCGCTGATGCGCGCATCCCGGCCGTTTGGTCAGACGCAGCTGAAGCGAACGGCGGTCCCCATGATCCCGATTGCGCCCGGCCGCCTGACAGACGATGCACTCCACGACCCTCGCGCGCGGCCCCCAGTCGCAGTACCCAGTCGCGCTCCACGTCATATCCCTGCAGATCGGTGCCCTGGACAAATCCGGGCGCGCTGGCGCGGCCGGTGGCGATGACCGTTCCGCGTTCAGCCGTCGTCCAGCAACCTGCGATACAGGGCGGTCAGGGCGGTGGCCTCGGTCTCCAGCGCGAAGTTTTCCAGCACATGCGCGCGGCCCATCCGGCCCATGGCGGCGCAGCGCTCGGGATCGGCGATCAGCGTGTCGATGGCGCCTTCCAGTGCCGCGTCATCCTCGGTATCCACCACGATGCCGGTCGCGCCGTCCAGGATCATTTCCTCAAACGCGCCAGCCCGCGTGGCCACCACTGGCACGCCCGAGGCCATCGCCTCAAGCGGGGTCAGGCCAAAGCCTTCCCAGCGCTGCGGCGCGACAAAGATATCCATCGCCCGGAAGAACTCCGGCACCTTGCCATCGGGCTGTTCGCCCAGGATCTGGATGCGCTCGGCCAGACCGGCGCGGGACACGCGCCCGCTGAGGTCCTCCAGAAAGTTGCGATTGTCGGCGGTGGTGCCGCCAATGATCACCGCCGTCACCTGCGGATGCCGTTTGACCAGCCGCATCATGATTTCGACAAAGCGGTCGGTGCCCTTCTGGTGCCGGATCCGGCCGAAACAGCCGATCAGGCAATTGTCTCCGGGCAGGCCCAGGGCCTCCTTGACATCGCGCTTGTGGGCCGCCGGACGGAACCGGTCGCTGTCGGTGCCATGCATGATGACCTCGAAGGGCACCTGCAGAAAGCTGCCCGCCTTGGCCGAGGTGGCCACCACGGCATCCATCTGCCGGATCAGCCAGCGGGTGTAGCGGGAATGCGCGCGCTGCGCGGCGGAGGTGAACACCAGTTTCAGCCGTTTGCCGAGACCCCATTTCAGCGCCAGGCCGGCCAGCATCTCGGTGTTGCGACGGGCATGCCAGACCCGGGGCGTGCGGCCCCGCATGAAGATCAGTTGCGGCAGCGACAGCCGGGGCAGATCTTTCGGCAGTTTGGGTCCTGTGCAGGCAATGCGGATCTGCGCGCTTTGCACCGGCACAAGCCGGAACACGGTCGAGGTCACACCCGACCAGCGTTTCTTCAGATTGGGAGCAATGACTGCAATGTCGTCCGAGCGCATGGCCGCACCTTGGTGGATGGATTCGGGCGGAGCAATGCGTGGCGGGTTATCCACAGGTGAAAAGAATTTGGAGTGTAGCAGCCTTGCCGGTTTCACAATTTTAAAGCGAGTAAGCGTCAGGTTATACCGGCCTGCTTTCGCGTTGTTTCGCCTGGATTTGCCTCGCAGGCAGGTGTCTGTGCGGAATTGCGGCTACCACAGATCCCATCGACCCAACGCCAGGACCGAAACCGCAATCAGCGCATTGGCGAGGGCATGGGCAAGGATCGCGTCCCGCAACCGGCCGCGGATCCTGGCGGCCCAGGCAAAGGCCAGCCCCGCCAGGACGCCGGCGATCCAATTGCCATGCAGCAGGCCGAAGGCCAACGCGGTGCCCAGGGCCGACATCCAGGTCCAGGCCCCGATGGGCACCTGTGCGATTTGGGCTGACATCAGCCGGCGTTGCAGATAGCCGCGAAAGGCGAGTTCTTCGATCACTGGCACCACGAGGACCGATCCGATCACGCGAACGCACACCCACAGCGCGGCCAGCGCGACCGGCCAGGTCGACAGGAACACCGGCGGGGCAGGGCGCGGCTCTTCCGGCAGCGGCGACAGGATCATCCAGAACACATAGACCCCAAGCCCGATGACCCAGGGGGCAAGCCCGGGCCACCAACCGCCCTGTGCAGCCCGGGCCGTTGGCACAGGCGCCGCTGCGCGCGGGTCGCTCAGCCCGGCGCGATAGACGTCGCGCATCAGCCAAAGGGCGACGGCGGCGGCACCTGCCTTCAGCGCGTAAAACGGCGCGCCTGCGACACTGACGGCGGCGGTCAGCAAACCGGCGGCAAGCCAGAGCGCAAAGGGCAGAAGGCAGGCGATGGTCACTCGCGGGCTGAGATCGTCCGCAGGTGCGTCTGTGCGCGCGGTCAGGTGTGGGGGCGTAGGGCGGGCCTCGGCCCGCCGCTGGCGCAGCCAGGCGATGCGCGGCAGGCTTGCCATCATCACCACGCTCAAAAGGCAGAAAAAGATCCAGCCGGCCATCGAATGAAACCCCTCGCCCGCCAGGACCGGATCGATCCTTGCGCCGATGATGATCAGCAGAACCAGCCGCACGATATTGGCGGCAAAGGACAACACCAGACCGGCAGGCAGGGCGATCAACGCCCTTGGAAACCGGAAATCGCGGCGGTGCACATAGAGATACCCGCTCAGAAACAGCGTGATCAGCACCATCCCCTCGATGCCGGAACAGGTCGCATCGATGCGCACACGGAACGCATCCATGGTGATAATGTCGCCTTCAACGCGCACCCCGCCGCAGCACAGCTGGATCGCCCAGGAGGTCACCGCCAGCGTCGGCTTGGACAGGCTGTCCCAGTAGAGAACAGCCTGCGAGGCAATGGCGATGACCAGAGCCGCCAGCGCCATGGCAGCCCCCAGCGCCGGGGCCAGCGCGCGGACCAGCGGCGCCAGTGCCTCGGCCAGGATCGCGCGTGCCAAGAGCGCGACGCTGCCCATGCCCAGCGCCGCCCACAGGACAAATCCCGCATAGCCCAGCGCCGCGCCGATCTCCGGCAGGCTCAAAGGGCAAAGGTGGCCAGACCAAAGAGCACCAGTGTGATCAGATGCGCGGCGATCCATCCGGGCGAAATCGCCCGGGCCGGACGCGGCAGGCGGGCCAGGCGCAGCCGCATGCGGTCGCCAAAGAGCATGGCGGC
>JBCDDO010000010.1:0-16224 GCA_039180245.1 Pseudomonadota bacterium
CGACGCTGGCTGTCCGAGGCGGCGCTTCCCTGGTCGCCCAGCTCGGCACGGCGGCTGTGGCGGCGCGCCTGTGCGGATGGGCTGAGCACAGAGGATGCGCTAGCACAGCTGGCCAAGGCCGAGATCCGCAGCCTTGCCCGCGACCGTGATCTTGCCCGTGACCGCGATCTTGCCCGTGACCACGATCTTGCCCGTGACCGCGATGCAACGCGCCAATATGCGATGCGCCAAAAACAAGCGATCCAAACCTGAAGGAAGATGCCGATGTCCGTTTTGACCCGACTGGCCGGTGCAGTGCTGGTTGCGTCCGGTCTCGCCCTGCCTGCCTTGGCGCAGGAGGGGAGCCTGACGATCGCCTCGATGAGCGGTCCCAGCGATGAGTTCCCCGATCCGCGGGCGGGTTACAATGGCTGGCTGTCCAACCAATCCGGCGTGACCGAGACTTTGATGGGGATCGATTACGATCTGAAGCTTTTTCCGCGGGTGGCCGAAGGCATCGCTCAGGAAAGCCCGACCATCTGGCGCGTGACGCTGCGCGATGGGCTGACCTTTCACGACGGCACGCCGGTGACCGCACAGGCGGTGATCGACGGCATCGCGCCGATTTCCCAAGAGGGGCACCCGGGTCACAACCCCCGCGTGGCCAAGCTGCTCGATCTGGCAAGCATGCGCGCCGAGGGATCGCGCGATCTCATCTTTGAGACCAACAGCCCCAACGCGGCCTTCCCCTGGTCACTGTCCGATCCGGGCATCGCGGTTCTGGGTCCGGTGTCGGAGGCTTTCCCGATCAATGCGACCGGGCCCTATATTTTTCGTGAGGCGGTGCCCGACCAGTTTTACCGGGTAGAGGCAAACCCCGCCTATCGGCTCGGCACGCCCGGCCTGGCCGAGATCCGCGTGGTCAAGGTGGCCGATCCCGCCTCGGCCGCTTTGGCCTTCGAAGCTGGCGAGATCGATCTGGTGATCAACTATCCGGAAACCGATTTTGCCCGCATCCAGACCACCGGCGCGTTGGGCTTCTCGGCCCCGACCGCACGGCTTTACTTTTACACCGTGAACGCGCGCAGCGGGCCGATGGCCAACCCGCTGATCCGCCGCGCGGTGTCGCT
Source organism: Pseudomonadota bacterium (assembly GCA_039180245.1). Classification (GTDB taxonomy): domain Bacteria; phylum Pseudomonadota; class Alphaproteobacteria; order Rhodobacterales; family Rhodobacteraceae; genus J013. The sequence continues at coordinate 1,110 of JBCDDO010000010.1, forward strand.
GGCCATCGACCGGCAAGGCATCGTCGATGCTGCGCTTTCAGGGGTTGGCGGCTTGCCTGCCGGCACGGTGTATCCGGCCGGCATGGGCTGGGCCGCCGACATTGCCGCGCCCTACGACCCGGCCGAGGCCGAAGCCTTGCTGCGCAAGGCCGGGGCTGTGAAAGATGGCGGGCGCTGGATGCTCGACGGCGCGCCGTTGGAGATCGACATCGTCACCTATGCGTCGCGGGCCGCCCTTCCGCCGACCGCCGAATTGACCCAGGCTTTTTTGCAGGCGATCGGGATCACGGCGACCATCCGCATTGGCGAATACGGCGCCAGCAATGACGAAATAGCCGCCGGCACGGCCGATCTTTTCCTGCAGGCCTGGGTGAGCACGCCCCAGGGCGATCCCGGTGCGGTGCTGGAGGCGCTGCTGAAATCCGATGGCGGGTCCAATGCCGGCCGCTACACCAATGCCGAGCTCGACGCGCTGCTTGAAGACGGGCGCTTGACCTTCGATCCGGCCAAGCGGGCGGAGATTTATGACCGGGTGCAGGAGATCATCGCTGCCGAGGCAGCACTGATCCCGGTCTTCCATGTCAGCCAGGTCAATGTTTCGCGGCCTGGGCTGACCGGCTATGCCGTGCATCCGACCGAGACCTATTGGATCACTCATGAGGTCGCGCTGACCGAGTAGGCGGGTGATCGGATGACAGGGTGACGCTGTCGGTCTCCGGCCTGCATGAGACGCGTGCCGGCCGGACCATTTTGCACCCCACCGCGCTGGAGATTGCCCCGGCCGAGCGCATCGGGCTGGTCGGCGCGTCCGGCTCTGGGAAGTCGACCTTGGGACATGCGCTGGTGGATGCCCTGCGCGGGCAGGGCCGTCGGGCAGCGCTTGTGCCGCAAAGCCCCGACGAAGCGCTCGATCCGCTGCGCAGCATGGGCTTTCACTGGCGCGAGGCCGAGCGCGCCTTGGGCGCCGCGCCGGACCCGGCCCGCCGATTGTCGCTCTTCAAGGCGCTCAGCATCGATGGTGCCGATCTGCGCAAGCGCCCATGGGGGTGGAGCCGCGGCATGCAGCAGCGGTTTGTCATCGCCATGGCGCTGATCGGTGTGCCGGATCTCCTCGTGCTGGATGAGCCGACCTCGGCGCTCGACCCGGTCGTGGCGGCTGACAGCATGGCGCTTTTGGAGCGCTGCCTTGACGGCCAGCCCACCGCAATGGTTCTGATCACGCATGATTTGGGGCTGGCCACAAGACGGGTCCAACGCTTGATGGTGATGGACGAGGGTCGGATCGTCGAGGACGCACCCACCGAAGTGTTGCTGGCGGCGCCGCAATCATCGGCGGCCCGCGCCCTGTGCACCCACCGGCATTGGCTGTCGCTGCCATGCTGAGGATGGACGGCGTTTGCGTGACGCGCGGTCGGCGGATGACGCTGCGGAATGTGACGCTCTCTCTCGCACCGGGCCGCACGCTTGCGGTGGTGGGCGAGAGCGGCGCCGGCAAATCGACGCTGATTGCCGCGGTTTTGGGGCTGGTGCGGTTGGCCAAGGGTCACGTCAGCTGGGCCGATGCGCCCGTGCGGTCCTGTCGCCCGGCGCTGGTCATGCAAGAGCCGCGCGCTGCCTTCAACCCGGTGCACAGCCTGCGCCGCTCGGTGCTGGAACCGCTCACCGCGCGCGGGCTGCATGTCGATCCAGACCGCATGGCGCGGCTTTGCCGGGGGCTGGAATTGCCGCACGCGCTGCTTGATCGGCGGCCATCGGCGGTCTCGATCGGTCAGGCGCAGCGGGCCGGGATCCTGCGCGCGCTCATCGCCGCCCCGCCGCTGGTGCTTTTTGATGAGCCGCTGTCAGCGCTCGACGCAGTCACTCAAAAGCACACCGCCCGGCTGATTGCCGAGCTGCAGGCCGAGGCCGGGTTTGCGGCGCTGATTGTGACCCATGATCTGGGCTATGCCGCCGCCTATGCCGATGAGATCGCTTTGCTGCGCGGCGGTGAGATTGACGAGATCGGCCCGGCCCGGAGCTTCGTGGAAATGCCCCGCACCGCCTATGGCCGAGCTTTGCGCGATGCCGCCTTTGCGCTTGGCGCGCTGGACCGGGTCGCATGATCCTCGCAGGCCTTTTCCTGCGCACATTCGTGGTTTTGGCAGCGACAGCGCTGGTCACTTTTGCGCTGTTGTGGAGCGCGCCGGGAGACCCTGCACTGGCCATTGCCATCGCGCGCTTCGATGCCGTCGTCACCGAGGACACCGTTGCGTTCGTGCGGGCCGATGCCGGGCTTGATGCCGGTTTCTGGCCTGCCTTTCAGGCCTGGCTTGCGCCGCTGCTTACCGGTGATTTCGGTCGCTCGGCAGTCACCGGTCGGCCGGTATGGCCGGATCTGGTCACAGCGCTTGCCCATACCCTGCCGCTGGCGCTGGCGGGCCTGGGCATCGGGTTGGCGCTCTCGCTGCCGCTGGCGGTCTTGGCAACCCGCCGGCCGGGCAGCTGGGTCGACCGGCTTTCGGTTGCGATTGCATCGCTCGGAACCGCGATCCCGGCCTATTGGCTGGGGCTGCTCCTGATCTTGCTGTTTGCTGTCACTTTGGCCTGGCTGCCGGCGATGGGCGCACGAACGCCAGCGCATATTGTGCTGCCGGCGGTCACGTTGGGCTTGGGGGTGGCAGCGGCACTGACCCGCATCCTGCGCTCGGCCATTTTGGAGGCCCGCGGCCAGCCCTTTCTTCCCGCGCTGCGGCGGCGCGGCGTCCGCGAAGGGGACATCGCCCGCGATCATGTCGCCCCGCATGCGGCGGTTCCGGCATTGACGGTGTTTGGGCTCGAGCTTGCGTTTCTTTTGGAGGGCGCCGTGATGGTCGAGGTGATTTTCGCCCGCCCGGGCCTTGGCAGCTTTCTGGTCGATGCCATCGAGGCGCGCGACTTTCCAAAGGTGCAGGCGGTGGTGGTCCTGACCGCGCTGTTTTTTGTGGCCATAAACCTTCTCATCGATCTGATCTATCGCTGGATCGATCCCCGGATCGGCGCGCACGATGCGTAGTGTGCTGGCACTCGTTGCGGTGTTTGTGCTGCTGGCCGGGTTGGGGCCGAACCTCGCACCGCATGACCCGACGCAGATCAACATCCCAGCCCGGTTGCAGGGGCCCGGTCCAGACTGGCTGCTGGGCACCGATGCGCTGGGGCGCGACATTCTCTCGCGGCTGCTTCACGGCGCGCGCGCCTCGCTGGGCCTTGCCTTTTTGATCTCGCTCATCGGCCTTGCCACGGGCACGTTGATCGGACTTGCCGCAGCATTGGGTGGTGCGAGGGTCGATTGGGCGGTCATGCGGGTGACCGACACCTTTTTGGCCTTTCCCGAACTCGTCGCGGCCGTCGTCATCGCAGGGCTCTTGGGCGCCGGGACCGGCAGCCTGATCTTTGCGCTCTCGATCACCGGCTGGATGCGGTATGCGCGGGTTGCGCGGGGCATCGGGCTTGCCCAGGCAAGCCGGGGCTATGTTCTGCAGGCCCGGCTGGCCAGCATGTCGCCGCTTTCGATTGCGCGCTGGCACTATCTGCCGGCGCTGGTGCCCTCGCTGATCGTTGTCTGGACGGGCATGTTTGCCCGCGCGATCCTCGGAATATCGGCGCTGGGGTTTCTGGGCTTTGGCGTCCAGCCGCCGCTGCCCGAATGGGGCACGATGCTGCTGGATGCACGCATTCATATGCGCTCCACCCCCTTGCAGATGATCTGGCCCGGGCTGGCGGTGGTCGCCTGCGTCCTGGCGATCAACCTGGCGGGCGATGCGCTGCGCGACCGTCTGGCAGGGCGCGAGACGGCATGAGCGGGACAGACCGGCCGGGCCTTGGCATTGGCCTGCGGCTGCTTTCGGGTCTTTTGATGACCGGCATGTTCGTGAGCGTGAAGGCGGTGAGCGAGGCCGTGCCGCTGGGCCAGGTCGTGTTCTTTCGTGCAGCCTTTGCCATGATCCCGTTGGTGATCTTTCTGTGGCTTCGGCACGAGTTTCCCCACGGTCTGGCCACCAAGCGCCCGTTTGGTCATCTTGTGCGCTCTGCATTCGGGGCGCTGGCGATGTTTTCCTCCTTTGCCGCCATCGCCCGGCTGAATGTCGCCGAGGCCATCCTCGTTGCGCAGCTCGCACCGGTGCTGATGGCGGTGGCCGGCGCTTTCTTTCTGTCCGAACGGCTCACGCTGTGGCGCATCGGCGGTCTGGCACTGGGCTTTGCCGGCGTCGTCGTGCTGGTGTGGCCCGAATTGGGCGGCGGCGCGAGCAGCGCCAGCCGCTTTGCAGGCTTTCTCTACGGGGTGGTTTCCGCGGCTTTGACAGCGCTGGCGCTGATCATGGTGCGCAGCCTGAACCGGACCGAAAGCCCAGGGGCCATCGCGCTCTATTTCGTGCTGGCCTCGATGCTGGCCGCTCTGCCGACGCTGGCATGGGGATGGGTCTGGCCCGAGGCCGAGACGCTGGCCCTTCTCGTCGCTGCCGGGCTTTTCGGCGGTTTTGGGCATATCGCAATGACCCTGGCATTCCGCTTTGCCGAGGCCTCGCGGCTTGCCCCATTTGAATACGTGGCGCTGCTTTGGGTGATCTTGGCGGATGTGTTCATCTTCCGCCTGCCCATGGCCGCGACATTCGTGATCTCGGTGCCTTTGGTCCTGGCCGGCGTGGCCTTGGCGGCGGCCGAGGGAAAGCGCCGGCGTTAACGGTTCGATGGGCTTTATGGGCGCCGCCGGATCGTCGCTCGGCGATCACCACTTAGGATCGCGCCGGGCGCGCAATTCCATGTTGACTGTTATGTTATTACATTACAGAACATCTCGTGATCTCGACTGAAGCTGCTCGGGGTGGTCGGCATCCGGCGCTTCTGCACATCGGGTCCAGGTGCGGTGGCACTTCTGAGACATCTGTCAGGCACGCCGATGGAACGAGATACGACCCACGCAACCCGATCCATCAACTGAAGGGGCCCCCAGTAAAATGAAAGTTGCCTATGTGCTCGCCACCAATATGGCCTCGACCTACAAGCTGGCGACGATGATCTTGCCCCAGCTTGAGGCCGAACAGCATGGCGTTGAAGTTGTCGGCATCTTCTTTTTTGACGACAACCTGTTTTGCCTGCGCAAGGGCGACGCGATCGGCGAGCGTCTGGCAAAGGTCGCGGCGGACAAGAACATCCTTCTGATGATGTGCGACCAATGCGCCCTGCGCCGCGATCTTGCCGAGGGTGAGCTGCACCAATGCGGCACCGGCGAGGTGACGCCGAAAGGTGTCGTCGAGGGCGTTCACGTCGGGTGTTTCCCACAACTCTATGCCGCGCTCGCGCCGGCAAATCCGGATCAAGTCATCACACTCTGAGATTCTGCAGAGGAGCCAGCCATGTCTGTTATGGACACACGCCTGCCTGTCACCGTCCTCTCCGGCTTCCTTGGCGCCGGGAAGACGACGCTTCTGAACCGCGTCCTGAACAATCGCGATGGCCGCCGTGTCGCGGTCATCGTCAACGACATGTCCGAGGTCAATATCGACGCGGATCTGGTGCGCGCGGATACCGAGCTCAGCCGCACCGATGAGACGTTGGTCGAGATGACCAATGGCTGCATCTGCTGCACGCTGCGCGACGATCTCTTAGAGGAGGTGCAGCGCCTGGCGGCCGAAGGGCGGTTTGACTACCTGCTCATCGAATCGACGGGGATTTCGGAGCCTTTGCCGGTGGCCGCGACCTTTGAGTTTCGCGACGAGGGCGGGGTAAGCCTGTCGGATGTCGCGCGGCTCGACACGATGGTGACGGTGGTCGACGCGGTGAACCTGCTGAAGGATTATGCCAGTCATGATTTCCTGCGCGACCGCGGCGAAACCCTCGGCGAGGAGGATGAACGCACGCTTGTGCATCTGCTGACCGACCAGATGGAATTCGCCGATGTGGTGATCCTCAACAAGGTCGCAGACGCAACGCCAGCCCAGGTCGACGCAGCCCGCAAGATCATTCGCAGCCTGAACGCCGATGCTGAGATCATCGAGACCAATCATTCCGATGTCCCAGCCGGCGAGATCCTCGACACCGGGTTGTTTGACTTCGAGAAAGCACATCAGCATCCGATGTGGGTCAAAGAGCTCTACGGATTTGCCGACCACGTGCCGGAGACCGAAGAATACGGCGTGACCAGCTATGTCTATCGCGCCCGCAGGCCGTTTCATCCCGAGCGGATCATGGCGGTGCTGAACGGCGAATTGCCGGGGGTGATCCGCTCGAAAGGGCATTTCTGGATCGCAACGCGGCCCGATTGGGTGGCCGAGTTTTCGCTGGCCGGGTCGTTGTCATCGGTCACGCCACTGGGCACCTGGTGGGCGGCAGTGCCCCGCGACCGCTGGCCCGATCACGAAAGCGCGCGTGCCTATATGGAAGCCAATTGGGAAGAGCCCTGGGGCGACCGGCGCCAGGAGATCGTGTTCATTGGTGCCGGGATCGATTGGCCGGCGCTGAAGGCCCGGCTTGACGCGGCCCTGGTCGAAGAACACCTCGCGCCCGGGCCCGATGCGCTGCCCAAACTGCCCGACCCGTTTCCCATGTGGCGGCGTGCGGAGCCGCCTGCGTGAGTGGGCTTGGCGACACGATCGCTGAACGTGCCGCCATCGGCCTTGTCGACGCGCCAGAGGATCTGTCCGTGTTTCTCCGCCCAAGCTGCGCCGCTGCGGTTTGGGCGCGCCGGCCCTTGACGAGTTTTCAAACCTGGATCGACGCGGTCGCGCCAGGGCACCTGCCAAGGGCGCGGGTGACGCTTCGCCCCAGTGCTGTGCACGACGCGATGTTTCGGATATGCGAGGCCTCCGTCACCCCAGATTGTGCAGAGCGGGCGCGGTTTGTCGATGATGTCGCGGCGCTGGCCGACATCTTTGCCAGGCTGATGCGCTCGGCCTTTTTGACCATGCGCTTGGAGGTTCTGACGACCGATTCCGGTGAGTATTTCGACCTCGATGCCGTTTCGGCGCGTTTGGTCTGCACCTATCGCGGGCCCGGACCGCAGATCCGGGTCCCCACAGTTAAGGCAGACCCGCACCGGTCCTTCACCGTGCCGACCGGCGCTGCGCTCCTCCTGCGCGGCGGGCTTTGGCCCGCGCAGCCGGCTGCGGGCTTGCGGTGCCACGCGCCCCGGATCCGCGGCACCGGGCAAACCCGGCTGGTGCTGGTTCTCGACCCAATCCCCGGCCCAGGCCCCAGCCCCGGCCAAGAAGACCATCGACCATATGTGCATTAGGACCCTTAGGGAGGATCTGACGTGAAAACGCGCGCTGCAATTGCCTGGGAGCCGAACCGCCCCTTGGAAATCGAAGAGATCGATCTCGATGGCCCGAAGGAGGGCGAGGTTCTGGTTCGGATCGTGACCACCAGCCTCTGCCACACCGATGTGTTCACGCTCTCGGGCGAAGATCCGGAGGGGTTGTTTCCCTGTATCCTGGGCCATGAAGGCTGCGGCGTGGTCGAAGAGATCGGCCCAGGCGTGACCTCGGTCAAGCCGGGCGATCATGTCATTCCGCTTTATGTGCCCGAGGACCCGAATTGCCCCTATATCAAATCGGGCAAGACCAATCTGTGCCAGACCATCCGCAAGACCCAAGGGGCAGGGCTGATGCCGGATGGTACCTCCCGCTTTTCCTATAAGGGCAAGCAGATCCTGCATTACATGGGCACGAGCACCTTCAGCGAATACACCGTTCTGCCCGAGATTTCGGTTGCCAAGATCTCGCAAGCCGCGCCTTTGTCGAAAGCCTCGGTCATGGGCTGTGCCGTGCCCACCGGCATGGGTGCCGTGCGCAACACCGCCAAGGTTGAAGCCGGCGCCTCGGTCGCAGTGTTTGGTCTGGGTGCGGTCGGCATGGCCGTGATCCAGGGCGCGGTGATGGCCGGGGCCGGACGCATCATCGGCATCGACATCAACCCCGCGAAGTTTCCGCTGGCCAAGGCGCTGGGCGCCAGCGAGTGCGTCAATCCCAAGGACCATGCCGCGCCGATCCAGGATGTGCTGGTGGAGATGACCGGCGGCGGGCTCGACTATACCTTCGAGGCGGTCGGCAATGTCGAGCTGATGCGCGCTGCATTGGAGGCCTGTCACAAGGGCTGGGGGGAATGCACGGTGATCGGCGTTGCCGGCGCGGGGCAGGTGATTTCGACACGGCCCTTTCAGCTTGTGACCGGCCGGGTCTGGCGCGGCACCGCCTTTGGCGGCGTGCTGGGCCGCAGCGAGTTGCCGGGAATGGTCGATGAATGGCTGCGCGGCGATTTCAGCGTCGATCCCTACATCACGCACCATATGACCCATGGCCAGATCAACACGGCCTTCGATCTGCTCAAGGCCGGCGCGTCGATCCGCTCGGTCGTTCATTTCCAGCCCGGCGACACGATGACCGTAAACACGCTGCCCGGCGAGATCGTGCCGGAGTGACATTGCGTGCGCAGCGTGCAACGACCATGCGCGCTGCGCGGGATGCTTCATCGCGTCGCAGAGCGGGCCGGCGCGGAATTGGGGGAGAGGCGTGTCCAGGATTGATCATGCGTCAGAGCGGTTCGCCTGTGTGGTGATCGAGGCCTGGACGGCGAGCTATCCCGACCCCATCGACCTGGCCAAAGGCGAGCCCATCGCGTTGGATGGGCGACGCGATATCTGGGACGGCCATGCCTGGCTTTGGGCAAAGAACCAGGCGGGAAAAGAGGGCTGGATCCCCGACAGCTTGGTCGCGGGCGTCGATCCGCCACGGGCGACGGACGCCTACACAGCCATGGAGCTGACCTGACGGACAGGCGAAACCCTCGCTGCGGAACGTGTGCAACATGGCTGGGTTTTCTGCTCGAACCGCCTCGGGCAACGCGGCTGGGTGCCATTGCGCAACATCAAGCGGGTCTGACACAGGCCGCATCCGCGTCCCGCCGCCCTCAGCCCATCTTGGCCCATAAGCTCGTGCAAAGCGGCGGGATCTCGGCCTCGATGGCCTGCATTGCGTCCACAATCAGATCTTCGCGCCATCTTTGCCCGGCGATCTGCACGCCAATGGGCTGGGGGCCGGTGGGAAGATCGGCCACATGGGTGGGCAAATTGCCGGCGGGCAGGCCGGTGAAGTTCATCACAAACGACCAATGCGCGCCGCCAAGCGCATCGCGCACACCCTCCGGCCCTTCTGCATCCCGCCCGGCACGAAAGAAGGGCTTCAGAAGAAACGGCGTCAGCACCAAAGGATAATCCTGCAAAAACAGCGACCAGCGCCGCGCGTAATGGGTGCGCTGCCCCAGCATTGCGAGCGCCTCGGCGCCCTCAAATGGGGGAAACTGACGGTAGTACTCATCAAAGATCGCATTCAGCGTCTCGGATCCATAGGTGCGGATGTCTGAGCCAAGCAGCGCCTTGACCTCGCCCATCAGCGCCCGGTAGCCGACCTCGCCGGTCTCGCGCGCCAGCGGAGGTTCCACCTCCTCCACGGCATAGCCGGCATTCGACAGGGCAGATGCGGCCTTGTCGAGCGCCGTTGCCACCTCTGGATGCAGGCCGAAGCCGAAATCCTCGCGGGCGACCGCCACCCTGATCGGGGTTTGCATCGGCGCCCCGCGCCAGGGCAGGGGCACGTGAAAGGGGTCGTGCGGATCCGGTGCAATCAGCGCCGGCATCGCCAGATGCAAATCGGCCGCCGAGCGCGTGATCAGCCCTTGCACCGACATCGATTGCGCCAAAAGCCCGCGCTCGGCCTTCTGGCTGGGGTTCCAGGCCGGCACCCGCCCCAGCCCGGGCTTGACGGTCACCGCACCGTTGGCCGAGGCGGGAAACCGCAGCGATCCGCCGATATCGTTGCCATGCGCCAGTGCGCCGATCCCGGCCATAACGGCCGAACCGGCCCCGCCCGAGGAGCCGCCGGCCGAAAGATGGCGCCCCCAGGGGTTGTAGGTGCGGCCGTAAAGCGGGTTGTCGGTATCGGCGCGGAAGGAAAATTCCGGCGTGTTCGTGCGGCCGATGACGACGGCGCCAGCGGCCTTGAGGTTGCGCACCACGGGCGCGTCATCAGGCGCGATCATGTCCCGTAAGGCCGGCACGCCATTGGTCGTTGCATGCCCTTTCTGATCGACATTGACCTTGATCGTCACCGGCACGCCATGCAGCGGCCCCTTCGGCGCGCCGCTCGCATCAAGTGCCTGGGCCTGCGCGCGGGCCTCATCGGCAAGGCTTTCGACCACCGCATTCAGCGCCGGGTTGATCGCCTCCATCCGCGCAAGGGCGGCTTCGGTGACGTCACCTGCGCGCAAATTACCGTCCCGAATGGCCGCGGAGGTCTCAGCTGCGCTCAGCTGCCAGAGCGGTCGCGTCTCGGTCATATTGTGGGTTTCCTTATCTGGGCCTTGTGCGGGCCGGTGTCGGACTTGGGCAGAGATTTGCGGGACGCGCCGCAGGTCGGGAAACGGGATGAGCCGGTGCCGAGCCGGTCATGCGAAACCGGATCGCCCGGTGCCGATCGGGGCAGGGGCGACCCGGTGGCGATGGATCAAGACACAGGTTCAGGCGCGTCGGCGCGAAACGGATCGAGTTCTGGCAAGACCGTTTTGAACGCCTCGGCTGCGGCGCCACGGTCCGAACCGCTGACGATCAGCACGATCCGCGTCGTGTCGACACCGTCTGGCCAGCCATCGAGCAGGCGCGGCGGGCTGATCAGATGCCCCGCCACATGCAAAACATAGGGCTCATCCGGATACCCGGTCACCGCGACCAGGCCCTTCATGCGCAAAAGGTCCGGACCCAAGATCGCCTGGAGCGACCGAACGGCCCTGTCCAGTGCGGCCAAATCGACCGGCACCGATGCCGTGAAGCAATAGGCCGATGCGGTGTCGCCATGCGCATTGACGTCGTGATGGTGGTGATGGTGATCGTGCGTGTGGCCGTGATGGTGGTGGTGATGGGTGTGCCCGTCATGGCTGTGCCCGTCATGGCTGTGCCCATGGCCGTCATGATCCCCATGGCCGTCACGATCCCCGTGGCCCGCATGGTCATCGCGGCCCCAACGGCCGTCATGACCGCTGCTGTCAAAGCGCAGCCAGTCCCGGACATCGGGCGGCTTGCCGGCGGGATCGAAGGCAGCGAGCGAGAAGATATCGGCCGCCCGGACCTCTTCGGCCATCAGCACGCGGGCATTCGGATTTTGCCTCGACAGCTGCGCCACAAGCGCCGGTACATCGCCCTGCACTGCCGGATCGCGGGCCAGCGCGCTCTTGCTCACCACCAAGAGATCGGCAACCGCGGCCTGACGCTGCGCCTCGGGAAAGCGCGCCATTGAGCCCGCACCGTTCACCGCATCGACCACGGTCACAAGGCCGTTCAGCGCAAAGCGGCGGAGCAGAAAATCATTGGTCATGAAGGTCTGGATCAGCGGCAGCGGGTCGGCCAGCCCGGTTGTCTCGATCACCACGCGATCGAAGGGCGGTCCGACCCCACGCTCCGCCTCGTCAAGCAGCCGCAACAGGGTCAGGCGCACATCGCCCGACACCGTGCAGCACAGGCATCCGACCGACATCGCGAAGGCCCGCTCGTCAGATTGCGCCACGAGCGCGCCATCGACACCCGCCTCGCCAAACTCATTCACGATCACCGCCGTATCGCGAAAGCCGTCCTCGGCGATCAGACGGTTGAGAAGTGTGGTCTTCCCAGCGCCGAGAAACCCGGTAAGGATGGTGACTGGAACTCGGGTCACATTCGGCCTCCCTAGTTGCGATGTGCAAGTCGGTTCGATCCAGCGAACGCCCAGGCGCGCGTGGCATGCTCGACCTTCTTGATTTAGGCGAGTTGGACGCTGGAGCCAATCGGTGTGTGGCGTTTCTGGCCGGCCAGGCCTGGGGTTTTGGACGGGCAAACTGTGCCGTTCGCATGATCGCCGCAATAAGCGGCGGCGCCACGGCCGAAAGGCATGCAGGTCAAAGAGCCGACGCTTTGCCTAACACGCTGAAAGCCGGCGGCAATTAGGGGCTTGTCGAGGTTGGCGGAGGCTTTTACCGTCCGCCGGCATTTGGTGCAGGGATGATCGGGCAGTGGGCGAGGGATCGGCACGTCATGAAGTGCTGCGCGCGCGACTGGCGCAGTTTTCGGGCTTTGGTGCAACAGCGGCGGGTGGGGTGCACCGCCCCGAAGCCACCGAGGCCAACCGCGCGGCGCGCCTGGCTTTGCTGGACTGGCTCGCCGATCTTGGATTTGCGCCGCGCATTGACCCCGTGGGCAACATCTTTGGACTGGCGGAGATTGCCGGCCCAGAGGCGCCCTGGATCATGACCGGTTCGCATATCGACAGCCAGCCCAATGGCGGCCGTCTCGACGGAACCTATGGGGTGCTTGCCGGGACCATCGCTGCGGCAGAGCTTGTCGCGCAGCATCGGGCCACGGGGCAGGCGGCCTGCAACCTTGCCGTGGCGGCCTGGTGCAATGAGGAAGGCGCGCGGTTTCAGCCCTCGGTGCTTGGCTCGCAGGCCTATACTGGCGCCATCTCTTGCGACTGGGCGCTTGATCGGGTCGATGGCGAGGGGATCAGCCTGCGCGCGGCGCTGGCAGAGATCGGTCAGTTGGGCAGCGATGCCCCGGCTCCGCACCCGGCCGCCTATGTCGAACTTCACATCGAATGCGGTCCGGTTTTGGACCGGGCAGGCCAACGGCTCGGCGTCTTCGACCGCTGGTGGGGCTGCCGAAAGCTCGAGCTTCGCTTCGAGGGGTCGCCCGCCCATACCGGGCCGACCCCCATGCACGAGCGGCGCGACGCATTGGTGGCCGCGGCTGAGGTGATCGGCGGGGTCAATCGGCTCTGGCACAGCCAGCCCGAGGGCGCGCTCCACTGCTCGGTCGGCCGATGCGAGGTGGCGCCGAACTCGCCCAATGTCGTGCCCTCCGAAGTCACCCTCTTTGTTGAGCTTCGCTCGACCGATGCAGACGTCATGGCCCAGGCCCATCAGCAGACACTGGCACTGGCCGAGACCGCCGCCGGCGGAGCCAAGGTTGCCTGGCATGTTCAGCGCGACGAACTGCGCCGGCCGGGCCAGTTCGCGCCGGCCCTGCAAGCGATTGCCAATGACGTGGCGCGCGAGTTGGGCGAACCGGCGATGCGCCTTGACACCATCGCGGCGCATGACGCGGTGCCCATGGCCCGGATCTGCCCGTCGATTGTGCTCGCCGTGCCCAGCATCGGCGGCATCTGCCATGCGCCCGAGGAGGACACCGCGCCGGGCGATCTCGACCTTGGCCTCGATCTTTTGCATGGCGTGCTGGCGCGCCTCGTGGCCGACGGGCCAGGGATGTTGGCAGCCGATCAGGGCGGGTCGGGCGCGTGAGCGGCGATGCAGATCAGATTGTTCGGCGCCTCGCCGCTCAGATCGACGGGTTTGCGGATGCCGATCTGACGCTGCGGGCGGGCGTGGTGCCCATGGCCTCGCCCATGTATCAGGGCGTGGATGCGCATGCGGTCCGGCTCTCCCTGGGCCAGAAAGCGGCCTGGGCCCGCGTGCCGCACCAGGATGCAGCCCTTTTTTGCGACCCCGCCACGCTGATTGCCGCGGCCGACGCCGCTGGCAAAGCAGGGGTGGGTCCGCAGGTTCTGGCCATGGATGCGGCAACCGGAGCGCTTGTGATGGAGGATCTGTCCGCCACCCATAAGGTGGGCACGCTCGACCGCCTGATCGACCCAACCGTCCGCGCGGCGGTGATAAACGCGCGCAAGACGATACAGGCCGGCCCGCCGCTTCCGCGCACGCGGAGCGTCTTCTCGCATGTGGCACAGCTTGCAGCCCGAATGATGACTGCAGGCAGCGCGTTGCCGCCGGACTGGGCGTGGATGGCCGACAATCTTCGCGCCGCCGGCGAAGCGATTGCGTCCGCTGGTGCCGACAGCGTTCCCGCCCATGGCGATGGAAATGCATCGAACCTGATGATCGGCGATGCCGGCGCCGTGCAGCTGGTCGATTTCGACATGGCTGCGAATATGGACCCCTATGAGGATCTGGGCAGTTTTCTGGCCGAAGCGCATGCCTTCGATCAGGAGGCCGCCGAAACTTTCGAGATGTTTCACGGCAGTTTCGATCAGCGCCTCTTCAACCGGTCGCGGCTCTATGGTGTGGCCGATGATGTGCGTTGGGGGCTGATCGGAGCGGTTCTGGCCGCAAGCTCGCTGCGCCGGGATCTGGAGTTTCTCAAGTATTCCGAATGGCGGTTCCTGCGCGCGCGGTTTGCCATGCGCGATCCGCGCTTTGAGGAGCGGATCAGGAGGGTCTGAGGTGATCGAACGCAGTCTGGGCGAGGCTGAAACGGCCGAGGAGCGCGCGGTGGAGGCCGCCATTGCCGGCCTGCCGGCCTGGAGCGGGCGCAAAGCACGCTATTGCCGGCTGATCGGCGGCATCTCAAACAGCAATTGGCGCGTGGCGCTCGAGGGCGAGCCCCGCCGGTTCTTCCTCAAAATCCCGGGCGCGGGCACCGAGCTTTTCGTCGACCGAGTGGCCGCGCATGAGGCAGGTGTGCTTGCCCATACGGTCGGGCTTGGGCCCGAGGTGGTGTTCTTCGATCCCGATAGCGGGCTGGAGGTGCATGAGTTCCTGGACGGCTATCAGGCCTGCACGAATGTCGATTTCCAGCGCTCGGAAATCCAACTCGCCGCCGTCAAATGCTATCAGATTTTGCATGCAGGCGAGAGGCTGGCGCTGACAAAAACCGTCTTTGACATGGTCGACGAGCATATCGCACAGATCGCCGATCTTGGCGGTCGGCAGCCTGAGGATTGGGTCTTCTTGAACCGGCTTTATGAGAATGCCCGCGCGGCGTTTGTGGCCTCTGGGCTCGATCTGGTGCCCTGCTTCAATGATCCGATGCCAGGCAATTTTCTGGTCTCGCCCACAGGACCGATGAAACTGGTGGGCTTTGAATTCGCCTCGACCAATGAGCGTTCCTATGAGCTGGGCGTCTGGCTGGGCGAGATGTTTTATCCCGAAGACGTCTCCGCGCAGCTGATCGAGGCCTATGCCGGCGAGGTGCGGCGCGATTTCTTGGCCCGCGTGACGGTGATGCGCGCAATTGCCGATGTGAAATGGGCATGTTGGGCGATGGTGCAGGCATGTATTTCGCAGCTAG
>JBCDDO010000011.1:0-15333 GCA_039180245.1 Pseudomonadota bacterium
AACCCGGTGATCGTGCGGTTCGGCGAAGCCACGCTTACCCTGTCGGGCGCCGATGATGTGCCGCGCGCGCATTGGGCGCTGGCCAGCCTGCGCACCCTGCCCGATCAGAGCGATGCCAAACGGCTGGTCCTGGTCCCGGCACCGGACAGCGATGAGCGGCTGGTTCTTGCAGATGCCGAGATGATCGCGGCGATCCGTACGGTCTGCCCGGATCTCAATCGGCACCGGGCGCCAAAGGGAAGCTGGCGTCGGCTCATCATCTGGGGCGGCGGTGCGGTTGCCTCGGTCCTGCTCATCGTCTTTGTGATCGTTCCGGCACTGGCCGAGCGCATGGCGGTGCTGATCCCCCCTGCGCAGGAGGAGGCGTTGGGCGAGCAGGTCCTGGCCCAGGTCTCGCGCGTGTTCGGGCAGTTCAACCAAGTTAGAACCTGCGACAATCCCGAAGGCCTGGCCGCGCTCGACAAGATGTCGGCCCGGCTTGCGCCGCATTACGAGAGCCACGTGCCGGTCAAGGTCCAGATCCTCGACCACCCGATGGTCAATGCCTTTGCTGTGCCCGGCGGCTATGTGGTGCTGATGCGCGGGCTGATCGAAGGGGCCGAGAACCCCGAAGAGGTCGCCGCAGTGTTGGCGCATGAAATCGGCCATGTCATTCACCGCGATCCCACCCGGCTGACCCTGCGCTCGGCGGGCTCGGCGGGGATCCTGAGCATGCTGATCGGCGATGTGCTGGGCGGTGCGGCGATCGCCATCATGACCGATGCGGTGATCAATGCCTCTTACACCCGGGCGGCGGAAGAGGACGCGGACAATGCCGCGCATCGGATCATGACCGGGGCGGAATTGCCCTTGGAGCCAATGGCCGGGTTCTTTGAGCGCTTGTCGGACGGAGCGCCAAGCCCCTCCTCCGGTGTGCTGTCGCATCTTGCCACCCATCCCGATCTTCTGGGCCGTGCCGAGGCCGCGCGCGAGGCCGACATCATCGGCGACACCCGCTATGTGCCCATATTGGATGCCGAGGAATGGCAGGCTTTGCGTCGGATCTGCCGACGCTGATCGAGGCAGGCCGACTTCGGTCACCGGGTTTCACAGATCGCAAAGCCAGGGCCGGCGGCCCCAGGGGTTGGCCTTGGTCGGCACAGGCGTGGTCAGCGCGGGCATGGTCAGCGCGGGCAAGCGTCAGGCGGTGACGGCACCCGCCACGATCGCGCCTGCGTCGAGCCGCAGCGTCCGGTCCATGCGCGCGGCCAGGGCCATGTTATGGGTTGCAATCAACGCCGCCATGCCGGTGGCCCGCACCATCCCCATCAGAAGCGCAAAGACCTGATCGGAGGTGCCGGGGTCGAGATTGCCGGTGGGCTCATCGGCCAATAGCAGCTTTGGCCGGTTCGCCAGGGCTCGGCAAATGGCGACGCGCTGCTGCTCGCCGCCCGAGAGCTCCGCCGGCCTGTGGCGCGCGCGTGCCGTCAGGCCGACCTCGGCCAGCAGCAACTCGGCCCGGGCCATGGCCACTGCCCGGCCGATCCCTGCTGCGCGTTGCGGCAGGGCAACGTTCTCGGCCGCCGAAAACTCGGCCAGCAAATGATGAAACTGATAGACAAACCCGATCGCATCGCGCCGCAAGCGTGTACGCTCGCCATCGCGTGCTGCACTGGCATCCTGCCCCGCAATTTCGACCCGGCCGGCATCGGGCCGGTCCAAGAGACCCGCAATATGCAGCAGCGTCGACTTGCCCGCCCCGGAGGGCGCCACCAGCCCAACGACCTCGCCCGGCGCGAGGCTCAGATCGACCTGATCGAGCACCCGCACTTCACCGGGCTCACCACGTCGATAGACCCGCGAGACGCCGGCCAGCCGCAATGCCGGATCAGCCATGGAACTGACTGCCTGCCGGCCTATTCATAACGCAGCGCCTCGACCGGGTTCATCCGTGCCGCCCGCCGGGCCGGGAAGAGCGTGACCAGGAACGAGAGCGCCAGCGACAGGCCCGCGGCCCGCGCCACATCCCACCAGACGAGCTGGGCCGGCACCTGGCTGATGCCGTATTTTTCCGGCGACCATCCGCCCCCGGTCAGCCCGGTGACCAGCGCGAAGATCGGATCGATATAGATCGCAAACAGGCAACCCAGGATCAGGCCAAACACGGTTCCCGTCACGCCGACAAGCGCGCCGCAGATGAAAAACACCCGCAGCACCGCACCTTCCGACAGCCCCATCGTGCGCAGGATGCCCACATCCCGGCCCTTGTTCTTGACCAGCATCACCAGGCCCGAGGTGATGTTGAGCGCCGCAACCAGAACCAGGATCGACATCACGATCAGCATCACGTTGTCTTCCAGGGCCAGCGCCTCCAAAAACCCGCCATTGGCGTCCTTCCAGCTCCAGGGCGCGAGCGTCGCCGCAGCGGCAATGGCGGCATAAAGCGCACCGGGATCGGTTCGCGTGCCCAGCCGGTCAGGCGCTGCGACCATCACCTCGATCTCATCGACCGTGCCGGCATGGTTGAAGAAAAGCTGTGCGGCAGCAAGCGGCAGATAGGCCCGCACCCGGTCAATGTCCGGTCGGCCAACCTTAAAGATGTAGACGACCTCAAAATGTGTGATCCGCGGTGCGGTCACGCCCATTGGCGTGCGCACGCCATCGGGCGAAATCAGCGTGATGCTGTCGCCGACAAAGACGCCCAGCTCGCGCGCCAGGCCCTCGCCGAGCGCGATGCCCTCCTCAAGCCGCGCAAGATCGCCCCGCGCCAGTTCGGGCTGGGCGATGCGCGGCAGCGCCTGGACATCCGCCAAGCGCTGGCCGATCACCTCGACCGGCGCGTTGCGCCCCATGGCTGTGGCGATCACCTGTCCGCGCACCAGGGGGGCTGCGCGGATCACGCCCTCGACCGACAGCACCTGTTGGGCGGCGGCATCGAACATGTCGATCGGCTGGGTGCGCCCCTCCTCGAACCGGTAGAGCGAGACATGCGCATTCGCACCCAGGATGGTGTCGGTGAATTCGGTCCGAAACCCGGTGCGCACGGCCAAGGTCGCGACCAGCGCAAACACTGCCAGCGTGATGCCGATCAGCGAGATCCAGGTCATGACGCTGACCCCACCCTCGCGGCGGCGCGCGCGCAGATACCGCCAGGCGAGCAGCATCTCATGGCCTGCAAAGATCCTCATTGCACCCTCCGGCCCCGTGTGCGGCGCGCAGCACCGCGCGACATGCCAATCGCAGCCCCAGTGAGGCGCAGCATCGCAAGCAGGCCAAAAAACCCGGCCGCGGCAAAAAGCAGGCCGTCCCAGGTGAGCGGCACAGAGGGGCGAAACTCGGCCCAGGCGGCATCGGCGATGTCGCGATCCGCCGCCTTCGGCACCAGCGTCAACCGATCAAGGGCAGACGCCTCGGCAAGCTCCGCACGGACCGCCGACAGGCGCGCGTGGCGACGGAAGGTGCGGCGCATATCCTGCTGCCGCCGGTCACGAAACGTGCTGCCCGCAAGATCGCGCAGCGCTTCCTCACGGGTCAGTCCCGCCGCGCGGGCCGAAGCGTCGAAATCGGCAACCACCTGGGAAAGCTCATCGACAGCGCCCCCCAGCCGTTGCGCATATTGCTGCGAAAAGGCCGGGAATTGCGAGGCCGCCAGACCGCCCGCCAAGCTCGCGGCCATGGTTAGGCTGCGCAGGATCACTGCGCAGGCTCCGCGGCAAGCACCGCCTGGGCCAAGGCATTGTCCAGCGCTATCATGGCCTCGACATCGATGCAGGCGCGGTAAAAGGCAAAGAGCGTGAACTCGGCCTTCCAACTGACGGCAAAGGTTCCGACATTCGGACCGCCGCGGAAGCACAACGCGCCGAAATGCCAAAAGTTCTGACTGCCGCCGGTTGGTCGGAAAACGGTGCCGAGGCCGTAAAATGCTCCATAGCCGGTCTCGGCATGCGGGTAGGAGAAGGGATCGGCGTCAAGCAACACCCGGCCGGAATAGACCGCCCAGTGCAACGTTGCGTAATCCCGGGCCGACATTTGCCAGCCGCCCCAGGGGCCGAACGCCCCGGTCAACGGCGACAGGCGGGCCGAGGTGAGACCAAGCCGGTCGGTCACTTTTTCGGTGCAGGTCCGCGCATAGCTCTCGCCTGTGGCCCGCGCGATGATTGTGCCCAACAGCGCGTAGTTTTCATTGTTGTAGCTGTGCGTTCCGGGCGGATCGTTGCGTCGCGCCAGCACCAGCGCTGTGACTTCTTCATGCCGCGGCGTGGGATTGCCCAGCCAGCGCGGCATGCGGAACTGGGTGCTGTCGACCGTCAGACCGGCGGTGTGGGTGAGGAGCTGCGCTATTGTGGCCTGGGGCGCATCGGCGCCCAGATAGCGCGTCAGCGGGGCGTCATAGGTCAGCACGCCGTCCTCAACCAGCGACGCAATGCAGAGCGCGGTGATCGACTTGCCCACGCTTGCCAGCTCCACCGGCACATCCGCGCCGATCCCCCGCTCCACCTCGGCGATCGGCTCGCCCTTGGACAACAGCACCAAAACCCCGCCATCGACTTTGTTTTCGGCCAGCCAGGCATCGAAAGCGGCCTCCACCCGCGCCGGAATACCGGCATGCGCCGTGCCCTGCAGGGTCATAAGACCCAAGACAAGGGCGAGCAGGAACTGCATCAACCCGGACGGACCAGCGCCGAGAGACGGTCGAGCGCGGCCTCCGGGCTCAATTCCTCGCTTTCGCCTGAGCGCCGCGCGGTGAGCTCGACTTTGCCGGCTGCAAGCCCTCGCGGGCCGACGGTGATCCGCCATGGCAGCCCGATCAGGTCCATTGTGGCAAACTTCGCGCCGGCGCGTTCGTCCCGATCATCGTAAAGTGCCTCGAGCCCGCGCGCAGCGAGCCCTGCATAAAGCGCATCGCAGGCTGCGTCGGCGGCGCTGTCGCCCTGCTTGAGATTGACGATCCCCACTGGAAATGGCGCAACGCTCGCCGGCCAAATGATGCCCTTCTCGTCATGATTGGCTTCGATCAAAGCGCCAAGAAGCCGGCTGACCCCGATCCCGTGACTGCCCATATGCACCGGCACCCGGGCGCCGTCAGGGCCGGTGACAACCGCACCCAGGGGTTCGGAATATTTGGTGCCGAAATAGAAAATCTGGCCCACCTCGATGCCGCGGGACTGGCGCTGACGCGCGCTGGGCACATCGGCAAACTGCTGCGCGTCATGCGTCTCGTCCGTGCGCGCGTAAAGCGCGGTCCAGGTATCATAGATGCTTTGCAGCCCGGCGACATCGTCAAAGTCGATCTCGCGGTCGCCAAAGCTCAGATCCGTGACGGCGCTGTCGTAAAACACTTCGGATTCGCCTGTTTCGGCCAGCAACAGAAACTCATGGCTGTAATCACCGCCGATCGGCCCGGTATCGGCGCGCATCGGGATCGCCTGCAGGCCCATCCGCTCATAGCTGCGCAAATAGCTGACGAAATGGCGGTTATAGGCGTGCAGCGCCGCCTCGCGGTTGAGGTCGAAATTATAGCCATCCTTCATCAAAAACTCTCGCCCGCGCATCACGCCAAAGCGCGGCCGGATCTCGTCGCGGAACTTCCACTGAATGTGATAGAGCGTCAGCGGCAGATCCCGATAGCTGCCGACCGAGCCGCGAAAAATGTCGGTGATCAGCTCTTCATTGGTTGGGCCATAGAGCATGTCGCGCCCGTGCCGGTCCCGGATGCGCAGCATCTCCTTTCCATAATCATCGTAGCGTCCGCTTTCCTGCCACAACTCGGCGGGCTGGAGGGTCGGCATCAGCAGCGGGATATGCCCGGCGCGCTCCTGCTCCTCATGCACAATCCGCTCGATCTTGCGCAGCACCCGCAACCCGAGCGGCAGCCAGGAATAGATCCCCGCTGCGGCCTGCCGAATCATCCCCGCGCGAAGCATCAAGCGATGGCTCACAATCTGGGCCTCGGCGGGCGTTTCCTTCAGAAGCGGCAAAAAGTATCGGGACAGGCGCATCAGGGTCTCCGGCCAGTGTGGGCAGGCTTGACCAAGCATCTAAGCCAGTTTCAGGGCCGTGAGAACCCGAATCTCCACCGCTTGAACCGGATCGATTCGCTGCGGCCGGCCCATAGCCAGCGACTCGCTGCTTCAACTTTAGGTTACACATCCTTTGCGAGATTTTCCCTTTCCTAAATCTCCTTATTGGTGTAGTCATTGGTCGAAATTGAATAGAAAGCGACGCCTCTGAGCATTTTTATTGCTGACGTCGCGTCAAGGCTGGCGTAAATTTGCTCCACAACGACAAAAAGATCCGGCTCGCACGGTCCAAGTCTGGGGAGAGTTGACGGCTCGCAGCGGCGAGCCGTTTTCGTTTTTGCGGCACGGATTGGGGTGGACCCGACAGCGAAGAGCATCGACCCTAGCGTTCCAAATGCAGCATCGGGGATAGGTTGAGCGAACGCGCAAGCGCCGCCAGCCGCTTGTCGACCACCTCACCGGCCAGATCGCGCATCTCGCGCGACAGCATGAGGGTGAGCTCGGACCCGGTGATGCTGAGGGGCGCAAGGTCCAGGCCCCCTGGCGCTGCGCCGGCGATCATGGCGCCAAGCCGCATCGCACGGCCCAGACGCTCGGCAAGCACAAGATCCTCGGCCGACAGCAGCTCGACCAACGCGCGGGGCAGCTTGCCGGTGCCGCTGCTGCGATATCGGTGATGCAGCGCCAGCCCGATCAACACCCGGCCCCGGTGGTCAATACTGCCTATGGCCGCTCGAATTGGCGTCTCAAACCCCATTTGCGCGCGGTAATCGGGATGGCTGCGCCAGTTGACGTCGTGCAAGAGACAGGCCGCCCGCGCGAGCCGCAGCGTGGCCTCCTCGCCAAGGCCCAGCACTGGCCGCGCCCAGGCAAAAAGCTCAGCGCCAAAGCCCGGAAACCGTGCCCGGCGCGCCTCCAGATACCGGCACGCCTCGATCAGCGGATCGCGCGCGCGCATCCGGGGCGACATCAGCTCCCACAAAAGCCCCTCGCGCAACCCATAAGCGGACAGCACCACCTTGCCCGGACGGAGCTGGGCGATCAGCGCGCTGAGCACCTGCGCATTGAGCCCCAAAAGCGCAGCGCGGCCTGAGGATATGCCGGCCTCCGCCACCAGATCGGCCATGGATTGGCGCTGCACCCAGTCCGAAAGCGCGGCCAGCGACGGGGTGGCGATGTTGTAGTCGTTAAGCACCGACAGCGGATATTGGCTGCGGTGCATATGCGCCCGGCCCATTGCGCGCCACGCACCGCCGACAAGATAAAGCGTGCCGACATCGCGGCCAATTCGTTCGATGGCCGGGGCAAGACGCGCGTCGATTTCCTTGGCAAGCGCGCGGCCCGTCAGGCCGCTATTGCGCAGCGCCAGCGGGCCGAGCAGTGTGGTGGCACCGATCTCGCAGCGACCCCGCGTGATCCGGGCGAGTTCCATCGAGCTGCCACCGACATCGACGACGACGCCCGAGGCCGTCGGATCGCCCAACAGAACACCCTGACCGGCCAGGCGCGCCTCATCCTCGCCGCTGGCAATGCGCACCCGAAGCCCAGTCTCGGCTTCGATCTGGGCGACGAACTCGGCCCCATCGGTGGCCATGCGGACCGCTGCGGTGGCAACGGCGACCAATGCGTTGACATTCTGCCGCTCGGCCAAGGCCGCAAAGCGGCGCAGCGTGGCAAGGGCGCGTCGTCGCCCCTCGGGGTTGAGCGGACCGCCCTCGACCATGCCATCGCCCAGCCCGCATTGGACCTTCTCGTTGAAGAAATAGGCCGGGCTGCGGGCATGCCCGTCGAACACGACCAGCCGCACCGAGTTCGACCCCACATCGATGACCGCGAGCCGCCGCGACGCCGGACCCGGCGCGGCAAAGGACCGCGTTTGGGCGAACAACCCGCTTTGCTGGGCCACCGGCGGCTCCCGCGTTGCACTGCGCGCCCCCCTTAACCATGGCCGTGCGGCGCGGGTCAACCGTCACGCCCACACTGCCTGACCGGCCACCATCCGCCGCGCGCGGTGTTGCGCTGCGGCCGCCCTTGACCCGCCTGCAAGCGCATGCGCCTATCAGGGGCATTCTTCGGAGGAGCCCATGGCGCGGGCCGCGCTGACCATCGACCTCGACGCGATCTGTGCCAATTGGAGAGCGCTCGACGCGCTCTCTGCTGCGGAGTGCGAAACCGCCGCGGTGTTGAAGGCCGACGCTTATGGCTGCGGTGCGGCGCGGGTGGGTCCCGCCCTGGCGCGCGCGGGATGCCGCAGATTCTTTGTCGCCCTTGCCGAAGAGGGGGCCGAACTGCGCGCAGCCCTTGGCCCGGAACCGGCGATTTATGTGCTGTCGGGGTTGTTGCCCGGGGATGCAGCACTGATCCGCGAGGCCGACCTCTGCCCGGTTCTCAACAGCGTCGAGCAGATCCGGGCCATGAGCGCCGATCTGCCGGGCCAGTCCTGTGCGGTGCAGTTTGACACCGGCATGAACCGGTTGGGGCTGGAGCCCGCGGATCTGGCGCCTGCCATTGTCGCGCTTGAGAAGCTGCGCCCGATGCTGCTGCTCAGCCATCTGGCTTGCGCCGGCCCTCAAGACCATCCGATGAACCCAGCACAGCGCGACACCTTCACCGCCATGGCGCTGGCCCGGCCGGACCTGGCCCGCAGCCTGTCGGCCACCGGCGGCATTCTTTTGGGCGCGCCCTATCATTTTGAGATGACCCGTCCCGGCATCGGGCTGTTCGGCGGCCTGCCCTTCGCGGCGGCCAACCCTGTGGTGCACCTGTCCTTGCCGGTGATCCAGACCCGCAGCCTGGAGCCGGGCGAGGCTGTGGGCTATGGCGCGGCCTGGCAGGCACGGCGTCCCGCGCGCGTTGCCACCCTGTCGGCAGGCTATGCCGATGGACTGATCCGCGCGCTGGGCGATGCGCCCAAAACCCAGCCTGTATATGCATTTGCCGGCGAGATTGCCTGCCCTGTGATCGGCCGTGTCTCGATGGATCTGCTGACGGTGGATGTGACCGAATTGCCCGAACCGCCCGACAGGCTCGACATTCTTTGCACCCATCAGGGCGTCGATGCGCTGGGCGCGGCCGCAAACACCATCGGATATGAAATCCTCACCAGCCTTGGCAGCCGCTATGCGCGCCATTACAAGGGCGGCGAGGGGAGCTGAGCGTGCCGGTCATTGCGACGATCCAGGATTTTCTCGCCGCGATTGGGCGTGCCGTCATCGGTCTGGCGCAGGCCACGGGTGCGCTTGTGCTTTTTGCCGCGCAGGCGGTGCTCAACATCGTCACACCGCCCTATTTTCCGGGCGAGTTTGGCCGCCAGCTCATCCGCATCGGCTATTTCTCGCTGCCCGTGGTTGGGCTGACCGCGCTGTTTACGGGCGGCGCGCTCGCTTTGCAGATCTATTCGGGCGGCTCGCGCTTTAATGCCGAATCCGTCGTGCCGACGATTGTGGCCATCGGCATGGTGCGCGAGCTCGGCCCAGTGCTGTGCGGGCTGATGGTCGCGGGTCGGGTCGGCGCCTCGATCGCGGCCGAGCTTGGCTCGATGCGGGTCACCGAACAGATCGACGCGCTGGTCACCCTGTCCACCTCGCCGATGAAATTTCTCATCGCGCCGCGGGTGCTGGCCGGCACCCTGGCCCTGCCGGTTCTGACCGGCGTTGCCGACACAATCGGCGTGCTGGGCGGGTATCTTGTCGGCACCGGACGGCTGGGCATCAGCCCGGGCAACTACATCCAAAACACCGTTGATTTCCTGACCCTGGGCGATGTCACCTCCAGCCTGGTCAAGGGAGCGGTGTTTGGCTTCATCATCGCTGTGGTCGGCTGCTATCAGGGCTTCAATTCGGGCCGCGGCGCGCAGGGCGTCGCACAGGCCACCCGCAATGCGGTGGTTTCCGCCTCGATCCTGATCCTGGCGGCAAACTATCTGCTGACGGAAGTGTTCTTTTCGGCATGAGCGACCAGCCCAAGATCCTGATGCAGGGCGTGGCCAAGGCCTTTGGACCCAAAAAGGTGCTGCGTGGCGTCGATCTTGCGGTCGGCAAGGGCGAAAGCTGCGTGATCATCGGCGGCTCGGGCACCGGCAAATCGGTGACGCTGAAATGCGTCATCGGGCTGGTGCGCCCCGACAGCGGCCGCATTGACGTGGATGGACAGGCGCTGACCGGCCGCTCCCGCCCTGGATTCCTGCGCCATTTCGGGATGCTCTTTCAGGGCGGTGCGCTCTTTGACAGCCTGACCGTGTGGGAAAACGTCGTCTTTCGGTTTCGGCATGGCGCAGACCGCCTGCCACGGGCCAAGGCCCGGGATCTGGCCATCGACAAGCTGCGCCGGGTCGGGCTTGAGGCCGATACTGCCGATCTTTTTCCCGCCGAACTTTCAGGCGGCATGCAAAAGCGTGTGGGGCTTGCGCGGGCCATTGCGACCGATCCGGATGTCATCTTTTTCGATGAGCCGACCACCGGGCTCGACCCGATCATGGCCGATGTGATCAACGATCTGATCCGCGAGATTGTCGTGGAGATGGGCGCGACCGCGATGACCATCACCCATGACATGAGCTCGGTGCGCAAAATCGCCGATCGGGTCGCCATGCTGCATGACGGCGTCATCCAATGGTCGGGCCCGGTGAGCGAGATCGACGCCTCGGGCAACCCCTATGTGCATCAGTTCGTGAACGGCCTGCCGGAAGGCCCGATCGCGGCGATCCGCTAGCCGGCTATCCCCTGCGGCGGCGGCCGACCAGCGCCAGCCCGCCCATCGCCGCCAGCGCCATCCAGATGCTGGCGGGCAACGGGATAATGGTGGTGGGATCGCCGGGCTTGGAGATCGCATATTCGCCGCTGGCAACCAGCTCGCCGAACATCCCGCCCGGTGTGGTGAAAATCGCATAAAGCGGCGGGATGACGCCGGGATCCACCGAATCCTCCAGGTCGAGCACGCATTCGCCAATGCCGCAGATCGCGGTTGCCACACTGTTGGTGACAATGCCCGACGTGCCGCCGACCCCGCGAATGTCATTGGCCAGCGCGTCATAGACCGGGGCGGCATTGCCCATTCCAAGCGTGTCGAAGGTGATGCCGTTCACGGTCAGCGAAAAGGCGCTGATCACCCCGCCGGCATCATCGGCAGTGAAGCTGCCGACGGACCCGCCAAGCGCAATGTCGAACGGCATCGGCACGGCAAGTGCGGGGGAGGCGGCGCCAACAGCAAGGATGGCGGCAGCGGCAAGATGGCGTGTATGGAAGCGGCGCATCGGTCAACCTCTCACTCCAAACCCACAGCCAAGTCTAGACGCATTGGCACGATTCGTGCAACGCAGCTCATGTAATGAACGGCCCTTCTGCCCCTCGCGCTGACCAGCGCCGCCCAGAGACGCACCCCGATGTGCGCCCCGATGCGCGCCCTGACCAGAGCCCTGATCAGAGCCCTGATCGGAGCCCTGATCAGAGGCTGGACCCGCGCCACCCAGAGCTGCCGCCAGCCGGCGCGCGCCTTCGGCATTTGCCGGTCGCTCTCAATCTCAGCCTTTTGGTGCTCTATCCGCTGGCCTGGTGGGCGCCGCTCGCCCGGGCGGGTGTCATGCCGATTTTCGGCGGCGAGGAAATCTCGATCCTCACCGGCATTGCAGCGCTTTGGGAGACTGACATTTTTTTGTGCGCCATTGTGCTGCTCTTTGCCGTGATCGCGCCCTACGCCAAGGCCCTCGCGCTCTCGGCCCTGCATTTTGGCTATGCCGGGCGGCGCATCCTGCCGGCGATCAAGCTGTTTGGGCGGCTGTCGATGGCCGATGTCTTCCTGATCGCGTTTTATGTGGTGCTGGTGAAGGGCGTGGGTGTGGGCTATGTCGAGATCGCCTGGGGGCTTTACCTCTTCACGGCCCTGGTGCTCACCTCGCTTGTGCTGGCCTGGAGTGCGGAGCCGACGAAACGCTAGATCTTGTGCTTGGCTGGCAATCCGCTATCAACAGGTATGGCCAAAAGCACGACCCAATATGTCTGCAATGCCTGCGGCGCGGTCCATAAGAAATGGGCCGGTCGCTGCGATGCCTGCGGGGCCTGGAACAGCATCTCCGAAGAGGCCGCGCTGTCTTCAGGGCCGGGTGCGAAGAGCTTGGGCGCCAAACGCGGCAAGGGCATGACGTTGACCGCGCTCTCTGAGGCCGAACCGCCGTTGCCGCGGACCCGCTCGGGCATCGACGAGCTTGACCGGGTGTTGGGCGGCGGGCTCGTCCCGGGCTCTGCCATTCTGGTGGGCGGCGATCCGGGCATCGGCAAATCGACGCTGTTGCTGCAGGCCGCGGCCGCATTCGCCGGCGCCGGGCTGCCGGCCATCTATGTCTCGGGCGAAGAGGCCGCCGCACAGGTGCGGATGCGCGCCCAGCGGCTGGGGCTCGACACAGCGCCCGTGCGGCTGGCCGCCGAAACGGCGCTGCGCGACATCCTCACCACGCTCGATGCCGAGCGGCCGGGACTTGCCATCATCGACAGTGTGCAGACCGTCTGGGCCGACACCGTCGAAAGCGCGCCCGGCTCGGTCGCCCAGGTGCGCGCTGCAGCACATGAGCTGACGAGCTTTGCCAAGCGGCGCGGTGTTTCGGTCGTTCTGGTGGGCCATGTCACCAAAGAAGGGCAGATTGCCGGGCCCAGGGTCATCGAGCACATGGTCGACACGGTGCTTTATTTCGAGGGCGAGCGGGGCCATCAATTCCGCATCCTGCGCTCGGTCAAGAACCGCTTCGGTCCGGCCGACGAGATCGGCGTCTTCGAGATGACCGGGCTGGGCCTGGCCGAAGTGGCCAACCCCTCGGCGCTGTTTCTGGCCGAGCGCGACCGCCCGGCCTCGGGCTCGGTGGTCTTTGCCGGCATCGAGGGCACCCGGCCGGTGCTCTGCGAGATCCAGGCCCTGGTGGCGCCCTCGGGCCTGGCCACCCCGCGCCGCACGGTCGTGGGCTGGGATGCCGGTCGTCTTGCCATGATCCTGGCGGTGCTTGAGGCGCGCTGCGGGCTGGGCTTTGCGGGCATGGAGGTCTATCTCAATGTCGCGGGTGGGCTGCGGGTCAGCGAGCCGGCGGCAGATCTGGCTGTGGCCGCGGCGATCCTATCGGCCCGTCAGGACCACGCTTTGCCGGTGGATGCGGTGGTTTTCGGTGAAATCTCGCTTTCCGGCGCCCTTCGGCCTGTGGCACAAACCGATGCGCGGCTGCGCGAGGCCGCAAAGCTTGGCTTTTCGCAGGCTATTGCACCTTCGCAGGTGAAGAAGTCCGCGGAATCTGGCATCAGTGTGAGCCGAATCGGGGACCTCGCCGGCTTCGTGGAGCACGTCTTCGGCGCGATTGGATAACACAGGGGAAAGACCCGCATGGAAGGTTTCACCATTGCCGACGGGGTTGCGGCGGGCATTGTGCTCATCTCCGCCGTGCTGGCCTATTCGCGCGGATTCGTCCGCGAGATCACGGCGATTCTGGGCTGGATCGGCGCGGCCGTCGCGGCGTTTTACTTTGCTCCGCAGGCGCAGCCGCTGATCCTCGAAATCCCCTATCTGCGCGACGTGATCGCAACATCGTGCCAGCTGCAGATCCTTGCGGCCTTTGCGGCCGTGTTCGCGGTGGCGCTGGTTGTTCTGTCGATCTTCACGCCGCTTTTTGCCGCCGCCGTGCAGGACAGCGCGCTCGGCCCCTTGGACCGCGGCGCGGGCTTTTTGTTCGGCGCCGCCCGCGGTGTTTTGCTGATCGTGGTCGCCCTGATCGTTTATCAAACAATGGGCCTGGCGCTGGCTGAAATCGACGATTCGCGCACCATCACCCTGCTTGCCGATGCGCGGGACCAGCTTCGCGAGCAGATCCCGACCGAAATGCCGGAATGGATCGAAACCCGCTACAACCAGCTTCTGGGTGCCGATTGCGCGCCGGCGACCACCGCCGAGCCGACCACCCCGCCGGCCGCGCCCGAAGCGCCGGCCGCACCCGCAGCGCCCCAGGATGCCCCGCAGACCGACGAAGTGCCGGCGCAATGAGCGGTGGACCGGAGCAGCGCTCCGGCACACCCTTTGACGATGACAAGCTGCGCGAGGAATGCGGCGTCTTCGGCGTGATCGGCGTGGAGGACGCTGCGACATTTGCGGCCCTCGGTCTGCACGCGCTGCAGCATCGCGGACAAGAAGCCGGCGGCATCGTCAGCTGGGCGCCCGAAAGCGGCTTCAACCTGGTGCGCCGCATGGGCTATGTGCGCGACAATTTCACCGATCCCAGGGTGATCGCCGAACTGCCCGGCCGGTTGGCAATGGGCCATGTCCGCTACTCGACCTCCGGCGATAAGGGCAAGACCGCGATCCGCGATGTGCAACCGCTCTTTGCCGAATTCGCCATGGGCGGCTGTGCCATCGCCCATAACGGCAATCTGACCAATGCCGAGACGCTCAAGCGCGAGCTGATCGACCGCGGCTCGATCTTCCAATCCTCCTCCGACACCGAATGCATCATCCACCTGATGGCCCGCTCGATGCATCGCGCGATCCCGGAACGGATGAAGGACGCGCTGCGCCATGTCGAGGGCGCCTTCTCGATCATCGCCATGACCCGGTCGAAACTGATCGGGGTGCGCGATCCGCGCGGCGTCCGGCCCCTGGTGCTGGGCCGGGTCGGCGGCGGCTGGGCGCTCTGCTCCGAGACCTGCGCGCTCGACATCATCGGTGCGGAATATGTGCGCGACATCGAACCGGGCGAAATGGTGATCGTCACCGAGAAGGGGGTGGAGAGCCTTTATCCCTTCGAGCCGCGCCCGCACCGCTTTTGCGTGTTCGAGTATGTCTATTTTTCGCGTCCCGACAGTGTGATCGGCGGCCGCTCGGTCTATGACACACGGCGGCGCATTGGCGTCGAGCTGGCTCGCGAGGCGCCGGTCGCGGCCGATCTGGTCTGCCCGGTGCCCGACAGCGGCACCCCCGCTGCCATCGGCTTTGCCCAGGAAAGCGGGATCCCGTTTTCGATGGGCATCATCCGCAACCAATATGTCGGGCGCACCTTCATCGAGCCCACGGCCGAGATCCGCAATATGGGCGTGCGGCTCAAGCTCAACGTCAATCGCGCAATCATCCAGGGCAAACGCGTCGTGCTTGTCGATGACAGCGTGGTGCGCGGCACGACCTCGACCAAGATCCGCGACATGGTGCTGGATGCCGGTGCCGCCGAGGTGCATTTCCGCATCGCCTCGCCGCCCACTGCCTGGCCCTGTTTTTACGGGGTCGACACGCCCGAGCGCGAAAAGCTCCTGGCCGCCAAGATGACCGAGGCTGAGATGGGGGCGCATCTGGGCGTTGACAGCCTGCGCTTTGTCTCTCT
>JBCDDO010000012.1:0-14851 GCA_039180245.1 Pseudomonadota bacterium
ATTGATGTGGCCGCCGGTCGGATTCAGCATGCCGCCGTACCAGAAATCGGTGCCCAGCAGGCGGGTCGCCGCGTCGCGGTCGAGCAGGTTCTACTCGGTCCAGACCCTGCCGCCGGTGCTGGCGGCGCTGACCCATATCAACCCGATCTTTTACCTCATCGACGGGGCCCGCTACGGGATCATCGGCGTGTCCGACAGCTCCCCCTGGCTCGGAGGCGCGGTCTGTCTGGCCACCACGGCGGCTGTGGTCGGGGTGGCGCGCTGGATGCTGACGACCGGCTATCGCCTGAAACCCTAGGGGCCTGAAACCCCAGGCGCCCGAAACCCCAGGCGTCCGAAACCCCAGGCGCCCGAAACCCCAGGCGCCCGAAACCCCAGGCGCCCGAAACCTTAAACGCCTGGGGCACGCCGCGCTTCGCGCCAGGCCAGAAGACCCGCACCGGCCAGGATCACCGCCGCCCCCGTGACGCTGACCGCATCGGGCAGCACCCCGAAGACCGCGGCATCAAACAGCGCGGCAAAGACCAGCGTGGCGTAGGAGAACGGCGCGGCAAAGCTCGCATCCGCCCGTGCCATGCCGTTCACATAGGCCGTCTGCGCGCAGGCCATCAGAGCGCCCAGAGCCACCAATGCCGCCCATTGCTCCACTGTTGGCTGGCGCCAGACAAAGGCGGCCGCGGCCGAGGCGATAATCAGACCCAAGCCGTTGTTGATAAAGAGGATCTGCAAGGGCCTTTCGCCACGCGACAGACGCTTGATCATGATCAGTTCCATGCCCATGGCGCAGGCGGCGCCCAGAGCCAGCAGCGCCGGCAGCTGGAAACTGGCGGGCGTGGGGCGCAACAGGATCACCGCGCCAGTCACGGCAATGGCGGCCGCCGTCCAGCGGACCGGCCCGATCTTTTCACCAAGCAGCGGAATGGCCAGCATCATGGCGATCACCGGATTGAGAAAGGAGATGGCCGTGGCATCCCCCAGAGGGATAAAGGCGACGGCGGCAAACATCAGCGTGACGCCGGCCCAGCCGCTGGCCGTGCGGGCCACATGAACGCGCCAGTGCGGCGCAACAAATCGCGGCCGCATCACGGCCACCACCGTGGAGATGGCGCAAAAGGCAAAGACGAACCGTCCCTGGCTGATCTGCAGCGGGCTGAGGGCAGGGCCCAGCGCATCGGTTCCCAAAGCCTTGGCCAGCAGTGTTGTGCTGGCGATAAAGGCCGTGGCGAGCAGGATCAAAACCGCAGCCAGAGCCGGGTTTTGCTGCGCCATGACTTGCCTGTGGGGATCGAGTCGCGGGGCATCGGACATGACGCGGTCTTTGACGCTCTTGTCTGGGCAGGGCAAGGGGCGCGCAGCCCGGCCTGCGCGGGTGTGTGCCGGCGCAGCGGCGCCCGCCGCTTTGGCCAGAATGGAACGCGCCCGCCGTGTTCTTGGGAAAAAAGGGGGTTTTCAAGGCGCCCTTTGAGCGCTACGAGCATTTCATGATCACCGCATCTGCATATCCGCTGCGACGTCGACGCCGCTAATTCGCGCCGTCGACCTGTTGATCTTTGCCCCCACATTTGGGCCAAACCCTTTCAAAATATTGACCCCTGCGCCCTGCTGAGGCACTCACAGGGCCTGACCCGAGAAAAGGATGATCTGATGATCCCGTCCGTTTTGCCGACCTATTCCCGCGCGCCTCTGTCCTTTGTCAAAGGCGAAGGCTCCTGGTTGATCGAGGCAGACGGGCGACGCTTTCTCGACCTGGGCTCGGGCATTGCCGTCACCGCGCTCGGCCATGCCCATCCCGCACTCGTGGCGGCGCTGACCCAGCAGGCGGAGGCGCTCTGGCATGTCTCCAATCTCTATCACATCCCCCAGCAGCAGGCGCTGGCCGACAAGCTGGTCGAGCTGACGTTTGCCGACACGGTGTTCTTCACCAATTCCGGAACCGAGTCCTGCGAACTGGCCGTGAAGATGGCCCGCAAGTACTGGTATGACGCCGGTCATCCGGAGAAGACGGATATCATCACCTTTTCCGGGTCCTTCCACGGCCGCTCGGCCGCCGGGATTGCGGCGGCGGGTTCGGAAAAGATGACCAAAGGCTTTGGCCCGCTGCTGCCTGGCTTCGTGCATCTGCCCTGGGGAGACGCCGAGGCCCTCTCCGCCGCGCTGACAGACAGCGTCGGCGCCGTGATGATCGAGCCGGTGCAGGGCGAGGGCGGGATCGTGCCGCTGCCCGACGCGGACCTGAAGGCTTTGCGGGAGTTTTGTGACGATCATGACCTGTTGCTGATCCTCGACGAGGTGCAATGCGGAATGGGGCGGACCGGCAAGCTCTTTGCACATGAATGGGCGGGGATCGCCCCGGACATCATGATGGTGGCCAAAGGCATCGGCGGCGGGTTTCCCCTCGGTGCGGTTCTGGCGACGGACAAGGCCGCCTCGGGCATGACCGGCGGCACCCATGGGTCGACCTACGGCGGCAATCCGCTGGCCTGTGCCGTGGGTCTCGCCGTGCTGGAGGTGGTCAGCGCCCCCCGCGTTTCTGGATGAGGTGAACCGCAAGGCCGGTCTGATGCGCCAGAAACTCGATGGGATGGTGGCCAGCCACCCGGATGTCTTCGAGACAGTGCGCGGGTCGGGGCTGATGCTGGGCCTCAAGTGCAAGGTGCCAAACGGCGATGTGGTCAAGGCCGGCTATGACGCCTGTGTTCTGACGGTCCCCGCGGCCGATAATGTCGTTCGCCTTCTGCCCGCCCTGACCCTGTCAGATGAGGACATCGACCTGGCCGTGACCCGTCTGGAAGCCGCTGCGACGGCCGTGATGACCCAGACCGCGCAGACGCCACAAACCGCCTGATACCGCCCGATACCGGCAGCCGGGGGCGGCGCCCCTGTCCTGCCTCTGCACGAACCAAGAGATGCAAAGATGAACCACTTTCTAGACATTCACAAAACCGCGCCGGCGGACCTGCGGCAGATGATCGATGCTGCCGTTTCCATGAAATCGGCCCGCGCCGGACAGCTTCATGCCGCGCCGGACGAGGAACAGCCGCTCAAGAACCACATGGTCGCGCTGATCTTTGAGAAACCATCAACCCGCACGCGCGTGAGTTTTGATGTCGGCACGCGCCAGATGGGGGGCGAAACCATGGTGCTTTCGGGCGCCGACATGCAGTTGGGCCACGGCGAAACCATTGCCGATACCGCCCGGGTGCTGAGCCGGTACGTGGATCTGATCATGATCCGCACATTCGACGAAAGCGTGCTGACCGAAATGGCGGAATTTGCCGATGTGCCGGTCATCAACGGGCTCACCGACCGCACGCATCCCTGCCAGATCATGGCCGACGTGATGACCTTCGAAGAGCATCGCGGCCCGATCGCGGGCAAAAAGGTCGTCTGGTGCGGGGATGGCAACAACGTCTGCGCGTCGTTTCTGCATGCGGCCGGGCAGTTCGGCTTCAATCTGACCTTCGCCGGTCCCGAGGTTCTGGATCCTGAACCCGAGTTTGTGGATCTGGCGCGCTCCAAAGGGGCCACCGTCGAAATTACGCGCAATGTCGAGGCGGCCGTCGATGGCGCGGACCTGGTGATCGCCGACACCTGGGTGTCGATGCACGATGCCCAATCGGCCCGGGAGCGGCGCCACAATCTG
Organism: Pseudomonadota bacterium; assembly: GCA_039180245.1. Classification (GTDB taxonomy): domain Bacteria; phylum Pseudomonadota; class Alphaproteobacteria; order Rhodobacterales; family Rhodobacteraceae; genus J013. The sequence continues at coordinate 3,644 of JBCDDO010000012.1, forward strand.
CTGCGCCCCTACCAGGTGAACGCCGAGTTGATGGCACTGGCCAAGCCAGACGCGCTTTTCATGCACTGCCTGCCGGCGCATCGCGAGGAAGAGGTCACTTCAGAGGTCATGGACGGGCCGCAATCGGTGATTTTCGATGAGGCTGAAAACCGACTCCACGCGCAAAAGGCCATCATGCGCTGGTGCCTCGGGGTCTGACGCAGCGGTCACGAGATTTTTCGTCGAAAAATCTGCTCGTCGATTTTTCGGCAGAAAAATCTTGAAACGCCTAGCGGCGTGGTTTGGCGCGCAGGGTCGGATCAGCCTGGGTGGGATCTTCGGGCCAGGGGTGCTTTGGATAGCGCGCCCGCATCTCCTTGCGCACGTCGGCGTAGGATCCGGCCCAAAACCCGGGCAGATCCTGTGTCACCTGAACCGGACGTCCGGCCGGGGACAGCAGCGAAATTCGGATTGGCGCACCGCCGGCGCGGGGATGTTGGGTCACCCCGAACATCTCTTGCAGCCGAAGCGCGATCTCCGGGCCCTCTTCGCCATAATCCACCGCCACCTTGCGGCCGAGCGGCGTCACGAACTGACCAGGCGCGACCCGGTCAACCATCTGTTTGGCTGGCCAGTCCAGCGCGGCCTCAAGCGCCGGGTAAAGATCAAAGCGCTTCCAGGCCTCCGCGGTGCGCACACCCTGCAAGGCCGGCAGCAACCAGTGCTCCAGGCTGGCCATCAGGCCGTCCTGCGAAAAATCCGGCAGATCGGCACCGGTGGCCCGCACCAGTTCGACGCGGCGCGCCAGACGGCCCGCGGCGCCGCTCAGCACCAGACCGAGATCGCGCACCCCGTCAAGCATGGCCCGCGCGACCCGTTCGTCGGGGACCGCTTTCCAGAGGTCATCCTGCAGCACCAGCGCGCCCAGCCGGTCCTGGCGGCGGGCCACCACGCGGCGCTCCCTCTTTGACCAGTGACAGGTCTCCACCGTCTCGATCTCGCCCGCAAACAGATCCCGGATCTGCGCAAGGGTGATCGCCACGGCCAGGCGGATTCGGGCCTCCCTCGGGTGCCCGTCCGTGTCCAGCGCCACCAGCCAGGGCGCCCCGGCCAGCGGATCGCTCTCGGGCAGAACCGCGCCCTTGCCGCCCGAAAGCACATAGCGCGGCGCATCTGCGGACCGGCGCTGTCCGATCCGGTCGGGATAGGCCAGCGCGGCCTGGGCGGCGGCGGGCAGGCCTGCTTCGGGCCCGGCCCGTTTGGCCAGTCGGGTGGCGTCGCTGCGCAGCCGATCGAGCGCCGGGCGGTGCACACTGTGGCGGCGCGCCTGCACAAACCCCGCCGGATCGCGCAGCGCCTCCAGCCGCAAGCCCAGATCGACCGGCGCCCCGCGCAAGGGATCGCGGTCTTCCAGAAGCGCGGCCAAGGGCGCCGCCGAGGGCCCGGCGCGCACCAGCATATGCGCCAGACGCGGATGCAGGGGCACGCGCGCCAGGGCGCGCCCGTGATCCGTGATCCGCCCGGTCTTGTCGAGCGCGCCCAACAGCCGCAAAACCGCCTGGGCCTCGCTGAACGCTCCCTCCGGCGGCATGGTCAGAAACTGCATATCACCGGGCGCGCTGCCCCAGAGCGCGCAATCCAGTGCCAGCCCGGTCAGGTCCGCCGCCATAATCTCGGGTGGCGCGAACGCGGCCAGCGCCCCATGTTCGCCCCGGGTCCAGAGCCGGTAGCACACGCCTGGCGCGACGCGCCCGGCGCGGCCTGCGCGCTGAACCGCCTCGGCCCGGGTGACCTTTTCGGTCACCAGCCGAGTCATCCCGGAGCCCGGGTCGAAAAGCGCGCGCCGCGCCTGTCCCGCATCCACAACCACGCGCACATCGGGAATGGTCAGCGATGTCTCTGCAATCGCGGTGGCCAGCACGATCTTGCGCCCCCCCGACAGCGGCGCAAGTGCGGCCTGTTGCGCGTCAAAGGGCAGGGCGCCATAGAGCGGGCGGATCTGGCAGTCCCCGGGCAGCCGGCCCGACAGGGCGCGGGTACAGGCCCGGATCTCGCCTTCACCGGGCAGAAAGGCCAGAATCGCCCCGCCCCGATGCGCGGCCTCGGCGCTTCGGGTGTCCGCCTCGGCCTCGACAATCAGATCGGCCAGGGCCTCGGGGCGGCGTGCCTGCGGCGGCAAGGCCCTGTCGCGCCAGCGGTCCTCAACCGGAAAAGACCGCCCCTGCGACGTCACCACCGGAGCTCCGATCAACCCGGCCACCGGCGCAGCGTCCAGCGTGGCCGACATCACCAGAAGCTTGAGATCCTCCCGCAGAGTCTCGGTCACATCCAGACAGAGGGCCAGACCCAGATCCGCCTGCAGGGAGCGTTCGTGAAATTCATCGAAAATCACCAGGCCGACCCCGGGAAGATCCGGATCGCTTTGCAACATGCGTGTCAGAATGCCTTCGGTCACGACTTCGATGCGCGTTGCCGCCGACACCTTGGCGCTGCCCCGGATGCGAAACCCGACCCGTTGCCCCACCGGTTCACCCAGGGTCCGGGCCATCCGGTCCGCGGCGGCCCGGGCGGCGAGACGGCGCGGTTCCAGCATCAGAATGCGGCCCGCCACCCCGGCCTCCATCAAGGCCAGGGGCACGCGGGTGGTCTTGCCGGCCCCGGGGGGCGCCTGCAGCACCGCGCGGCCGGTCTTTGTGAGCGCAGAGATCACGTCCTCAAGGACATCCTCGATGGGCAGGCGTGGCGACATGGCGCCTTATCGGCGATCAACGCGAAGGCGTCCAGCCCGGGCCCGGCGCTCTCACCGGTGCCCGCAAAGGCGCCGGGTCGGACCATTGGGCAGGACCATTGCGCAGGACTACAGGGACGGGGCCATTGCGCAGGACTACAGGGGCGGGGCCATTGCGCAGGACTACAGGGGCGGGGCCATTGCGCAGGACTGCAGGGGCGGGGCCATTGCGCAGGACTGCAGGGGCGGGGCCATTGCGCAGGACTGCAGGGGCAGGGCCATTGCGCAGGACCACCGGGCAGAACCAACGGGCAGAACCAACGGGCAGGACCAACGGGCCAAACCGACCGGCAGCACCGACCGGCAGGACCACCGGGTCAAACCGACAGCCAGGACCAACCGGCAGCACCAACAGGGACCCTGGAGCCCGGGGCCTAGCGGCGTTCCAGCCGCGCCGGGCCGTAGTCGGTCTGAAACCGGATCTCCTGCATCTGCATGAGATCTCCGGCGCGCCGGTAGGTCAGTTCAATCGGCAGCACCTTGCGGCGGCCATAGCGGTCGTCCTTGGCATAGCCGGCGACGCGGCGGAACTGGCCCGCGCAGGTGATCTCATCCGCGCTCTCGGCCGTGCGTTTAAGCTCGATCACGGTCCGGCGTTCCCCATCAAAGACGAACTGGCGCAGCGGCGGGCAGACCTCCGCGGCGGGCTGATCCCGGAACACCATGAAAATCCCGGTCAGCGGATCGACCGTATCGCCCTGGCCCGAAAGGGCCAGCGCATCCGGGCCGCGCTCTTCGGCCTTGAAGCCCTGTGGCTGAGGCATGCCGGCCTGATAGACCAGCGCGCCCGCGCGCTCCGCTCCGTTTTCCTTCACCGTTTCGGTGTAGCGCGCCGGGCGAAACCGCTCGCCGGATCGTGTGCCCGAGACCTTGCCGAAATAGCTGGCATCGCTGAGCGCCGAAACCAGACCCTTGGTCGACAATTCGGCGGAGACGGAATAGCGGCCGTCGGTGGTGCGCCCCGTCAGGTTGATCGTGGCGAGCGTCGCGCCGTAAAGCTTGGCAGTATAGACCGCCTGCGTGCGGATTTCAGCCGACAGCGGGACGGCCAGCGAGCAGAAAAGAAAGAGCGTGGCAAATCGGATCATCAAAAAGGCTCCGGTCAATCAGCCCGACCCCGGTCTGGACAATCCAGCCTCGGCCAAGGCATCACATCTGCAACAGATAAGAGGTGTCTATGGATCTTGCACAGCTTTCTCAAAAGATTGTGTCCGGCGATCGGCGGGCTCTTGCTCGCGCCATCACGCTGGTGGAAAGCAGCCGTAAGGATCACCGCGCGGCGGCGCGCACCTTGCTGGAGAAACTGCGCGAGACGCCGCGCGCGGCGCTGCGCATTGGCCTCTCCGGGACGCCCGGCGTGGGCAAGTCCACTTTTGTCGAAAGCTTTGGCATGATGCTCCTGAAGCAGGACCTCAAAGTGGCGGTGCTTGCGGTTGATCCCAGCTCGACCCGCTCGGGCGGATCGATTCTGGGCGACAAGACCCGCATGGATCGGCTGAGCCGGGACCCGAATGCCTTTATTCGCCCATCGCCCAGTCAAAGCCAGCTCGGCGGGGTTGCGCGGCGGTCGCGCGAAGCGGTGGCGCTGTGCGAGGCGGCCGGCTTTGACGTGGTGATCATTGAAACGGTCGGCGTCGGACAATCCGAGACGGTGGTGGCAGAGATCTCGGATCTCTTCGTGCTGCTGCTCGCGCCGGCGGGTGGGGATGAGTTGCAAGGCGTCAAGCGCGGGATCATGGAGATTGCCGATCTGATTCTGGTCAACAAGGCGGATGGCGATCTCAAAGCGGCAGCAACCCGGACCTGTGCGGATTATGCCGGTGCGCTGCGCCTGTTGCGCAAACGGGCGCAGGATCCCGATGGCTTTCCCAAAGCCATGCTGGTGTCAGCCCTGTCCGAGACCGGCCTGGCCCAGGCCTGGGATGAAATGAAATCCCTGACCGCATGGCGCCGCGCGGCGGGCCTGTGGGACCAGCGCCGCGCGGAGCAGGCGCGCTACTGGTTCCTGGAGGATGTCAAACAGGCGCTGTTGTCCCGTCTGGACACCCCGGAGGCGCGGCGCGCGCTCGACCGGCTGGGGCAGGCGGTGGCGGCCGGTGAGATCTCTCCCGGCACCGCCGCCCGCGAGATGCTCGCAAGCCTGGACGAGGCGGCGCCGGCATCTGCCACTCGCTAGTCCCGGCCACCACGGTCCAAGAATTTTTCCAAAAAATTCTTGTTCAAAAAAATTCGACACAGAATTTTTTTCACCCCGGACCCGACGTTGCGCCCGCCGGGCCCCTGCGGAGGTGCGATCAGCCCGGGCCGGGGCTCTTGACGCCTCCGGCGATTCCCCCTAAAGACCAGCAACCGAATTTTGGGCGCAGCCAATGGCCGCGCCCCTTCTATTTGGCGCGTCGCGAGACACCCGCGCCACAAGACAGAGGATACACCATGTCGCGCCGTTGCGAATTGACCGGGAAAGGCCCGATGTCTGGCCATAACGTGAGCCATGCAAACAACAAGACGAAACGCCGGTTTCTGCCGAACCTGAATGATGTCACGCTGCAGTCCGAAGCTCTGGGCCGCGGAATCAAGATGCGGATCTCTGCCGCCGCTCTGCGCAGCGTCGATCATCGCGGTGGTCTGGATGCCTTTCTGGCCAAAGCCAAGGACGACGAACTGTCGCCCAACGCGCTCAAGGTGAAGAAGGAAATCGCCAAGCTCAAGGCCGCCGCAACCGCCTGACGGCCGGGCCTTCGGATGGTTTCAGGGCTCCCCGCCGGTGCGGCGCGGGAGCCTTTTTGTCCCGTAAGACCGGGTCGTGTGGCGCTTGCCGTGGCGCGTGGGCTGGGGCAATGTGCGGCGCAATGATGCGACCTCTATCCGTCCTCCCGGCCATCGGGCTGATCCTTCTGCTCGTGGGGACCGGGCAGGCCCTGGCCATCGCCCGCGGTGCGCCACTGCCCGTGGGACAGATCGAACCCTGCGCCCACATGGGGCCGGTCATGGTCCCGGCTGATGCCGGCGGGGCACCTGTGAGCACTCCGCAGTACTGTCCCGATGGGCTGGTGTCGCTTCTCGGCCTCGTCGCCCTTGCCGATCCACAGGCCGGCGACACATCGGGGATCCGAAACGACCCATGGGCAACGCCGACGGGCGGGGCGCCGGTCCTGCGCGCCACCCCGGCGCTGGCCCGGGGCCCGCCGGACCCAGCGCCTGCGCGCCATTGGACTGCCGGCTGAGATCCGGCGCCTGACGCGCGCCCCACCCGGCAAAACCGCGACCACTTCGGAGACAAACATGACGTCCAATCCCGTTCTCGGTGCGGCGCTTGCGCTGTGCCTGTCCACCCTGACGGCTCTGCCCGCGCTGGCGCAGGATCTTGTCATATCAGATGCCTATGCGCGCTCCTCCTCGCCCGTGGCCAAGTCCGGCGCGGCCTTCATGGTGATCGAAAACACCGGGACGACGGCTGACCGTCTGATTGCCGCCAAGACCGATGCGGCCGTGCGCGCAGAGCTTCACACCCACAAAGACGCCGGTAACGGCGTGATGCAGATGCTCGCGGTCGAGGATGGCTTTGAAATCCCCGCTGGCGGCAAACACAGGCTCGCGCGCGGCGGCGATCACGTGATGCTCATGGGCCTGACAGCGCCGATGGCGCAGGATGATCTGATCTCGATGACGCTGGTTTTTGAAAACGCCGGAGAGATCGTTCTGGAGATCCCGGTGGACCTGGAGCGCAAACCGGCCGCGCACAACCCCTAGGGCCACCCGCGACCTGCGGGACCGGTCTGTGGGCCGGTCCGCGGGCAGGCACCCGTGGCGCGGCCTCCGTCTCGATATGCAACCACCGTACAGCGCGCAGCGCGTCTCACCATGCAGCACACACCCGGCGCCCCGGCCCACGCTGACACGTCCGTGGCGCGGCCTCCGTCTGGATATGCAACCGCCATACAGCGCGCAGCGCGTCTCACCATGCAGCACACACCCGGCGCTCCGGCCCACGCTGACGCATCCGTGGCGCACGCCCGTCTATATGTGCAACCGCCATACAGCCCGCAGCGCGTCTCACCATGCGGCACACACCCGGCGCCCCGGCCCACGCTGACACGTCCGTGGCGCAGCGCCCGTCTCGATGTGCAACCGCCATACAGCGCACCGGCCCGGGTCCCAATGCGCACACCCACCCGGCGCACCCTGCGTTCGTGATGCGCAGGCCCGCTCAGCCGCCGCAGAGCTCGGCCACCCAGGCGGGCACCACCTGCGTTGCGGGACCCAACCGGCGCGTCTCGAAGACGGGCGAAAGCTCTGATGGCTCGAGGTTCAGTTCCACCGTTTGCGCCCCGGCGGCGCTGGCCTGATGGACAAAGGCGGCCGCCGGATAGACCTGACCCGAGGTGCCAATCGCGGCGAAGATATCCGCCGCGTCCAGCAGATCTGAAATCCGTTCCATGTGATAGGGGATTTCGCCAAACCAGACCACATCGGGCCGCCCGTAGGGTCCCGAACAGGACGGGCAGGTTTCGCCGACGGCCATCTCGGGGCGCGCGCTCCAGCGGTGAGCGCACGCGGCGCACAGCGCCCCGGCGAGTTCTCCGTGCATATGGATCACATCCGAGGCGCCGGCCTTTTCGTGCAATCCGTCCACGTTCTGCGTCACAAGGCTGACCCTGCCGGGCCAGTCGCGCTGCAACCGCGCCAGCGCCAGATGGGCGGCATTTGGTGTGGCCTCAGCCGCCATCACGCGCCGCTTGTTGTAAAACGCCTGCACCAAGGCGGGGTTGCGCGCAAAGCCCTCGGGGGTCGCCACGTCTTCCAGCGCATATTGCGTCCACAGCCCGCCCGCGTCGCGGAACGTGCCCATACCGCTTTCGGCCGATATGCCCGCACCGGTGAGAATCACGATATTTTTCATACAATCTTCATGCCATATTGCGATCTCAAAGGAAGAGCCCATGCGTATCCTCTTCATCTGTCTGGGAAACATCTGCCGCTCGCCCACGGCCGAGGCGGTGGCCCGCCTACGTCTTGACGGCCACCAACTCGACAGCGCGGGCACATCCGGCTGGCATGAGGGGGAGCCGCCCTATCCGGCGATGGTGCGCGCGGCGGCGCGCCGGGGCGTTGACATGACGGCGCTTGCGGCCCGCAAGGCAACGGCGCGGGATTTCGATCGTTTCGATCTCATCCTGGCCATGGATGGCAGTACCCTGGCGGCGATGGAGACGCTCCGCCCGGCCGGCAACCAGACCGACCTGCGGCGGCTGACGGACTTCATCGACGGGTCGGTGTCCGAGGTGCCCGATCCCTACTACAGCCGGGACTTTGACGGCGCTCTGGATCTCATCGAAGCCGGCGTTGCCGGGCTCGCGCTCTGGCTGGACCGCGGCCCCCCGGCGACTCCGTCGATCACGTAGACCTCTCCTGACAACCAGGGCAGCTGCGCGATCACGGGGTCGATCATCTGCTCCTGCACCAGCCGGCCCATGGATTGAGCGACATCCTGAGGCACGGTCCCGCTGACATCATCCCGCGCAAACAGCGATATGCGGCGCGCATCGCCAGAGACCGGCATCGGCACGCAACTGACCTCGTCGTGAAACCGCGCCGCGCGCATGTAACCCAGCGGCGTGGTGATGGCCCAGCCAACCCGGCGGGCGACCATGGCCATCAGGGCCAGATGGCTGCCGATCTCAAAGCGATCCTCGAATTCCAGCGCATGGCGGACCAGGATCGCTTCGACCTGGCGCGCGATCAGTTGCTCCTGTGCATAGCGCAAAAGCGGCAGGGCCGAGAGCGCCTCCAGCAGCGCTGCAGGATCGTCGGCCAGCCGTTCCAGCCCCAGTTCGCGCGGGGCCACCACCACGAAGGGGTCGCGCACCAAGGGGTATTCGACCACCCCGGACAGGACTTCACCGGTGCTCGCGGCGATGGCGATGTGAAAGACGCCGTCGGTCATCGCCTGGCTGATTTCACGGCTGGGCGCGGTGATCAGCTTAAAGCGGGTCTGGGTGAGGCTGTCGGCCAGGATGGTGGCCAGCCTCGGGGTGAGATCGTGATCGAAATCGTCGATCAGACCGATGTCGAGCGCCGCCAGATCCGACAGATCCATGACGGTGAGTTCGCTCTGGGCGGTGCGCAGTTCGCGCAGCGCAGTCTCGGTATGTGCCAGAAACCCGCGCCCGGCCCGCGTCAGCCGCATGGGCCGGCGGGTGCGCTCGACCAGTGTCGTGCCAACCGCCTTTTCCAGGTTTGACAATTGCTGGCTCACGGCTGGCTGGCTCAGCCCCGTGACCTCCGCCGCCGCCGCGACCGACCCATGGGCGGCCAGGGCTTCGAAAACCTCGAGCCCTCTGAGTGTCACGCCTTTGAGCATGCTGTGTTCCGATGTCCAGGTGTCGTTCTTCTCGCTGAGGTGACCGCCTGCGGTCAAGGGGGGCTGCGCTGCAACCCGAATGCGGGCCGGGCGTCCCGGGTGGCCCGGGCGGTCAGGGAGGTCTCCGAGTCCGTCAGGACACCCCCGCCGGGCGCTCGTGGTGCACTGGCCATGTGGCGGCTGGCCCGCGTCGCAACGTCAGCGGTGCGCCGATCCAATTGCGGGCTGGGCGCCGGGCCGGGTGGCCCCCGGCGCCCGGGGAGGCCCTCGCGTCCGCCCGGATGACCGCCGCCGGGCGCGCGGAGGCATTGACCGCGCCACGGCCGGCGCGCCTTGCACCTCGGACACTGTCCGGCCCGCCGGCGCGGCGCTTCGCATTGCCGTCCCGGCACTGGTGTCAAAAGATCGACCAAAGTCGGTTCCGCGTTCCTGGACCTGGGGCCAAATCGAGCGTCCCCGGATCCCCGCTCCTTTGGCGCGACCCGGTGCCCTCGGCGGTCCGGGCGCGACTCACCCAACCCATGCGCGCTGATGACCCGACCGGGATCCTGTCCCCGCGCAGTCGCCTCACTTGCCTCTCACACCCTGCGCGACGGATCTTCGGCGGGATCCTCCGCGGGATCCGCCTGTCCACACCCGGCTCCCCGCATGACCCCTTTCAGGTCGCGCATCCATGCTCTGATGCGTCCCCGGTGGGCCGCTCAGCCGCACATGTCCGAGGCGCGCGAGGAGAATTGCGCGTAGCGCTCCCAAAACGCCTCGTCCGCAGGACGGTCCGATTGCCGGGTTTCCTGCGCCAGTTGCGGATCCTTGAAAAACTTGGCCGCCCGGCGCCGGTCCGGTCGGCTGAGCGAGCGGTTGGCCACATGCTGAATGCAATTGCACAGATCACGGGTGGCCTTGTCGCGCCCCGACGCCATGCAGGCCCGCGATATCACGCCGGCCTCCGCCACCGCCGGTACGATCACAAGGATAGTCCATAGACATGCCGCCACGCCTGCGGCCCGGGTCGTTCTGCTCATCTGCCTGCTCTTTTTGTCGCGGCTTTGCGCCTCTGTTGGACATAGTATGCCGCAGGCCCGGGTCTGCATCAATCGATCCGGCCTCTCCCGCACGCGAGCGTGATCGTCCGGTCGCACTGTGCCACGGCGCGCCGCCCTGCGCAGCCGCACCTGAAGCCAGGACGCCAGCGCCGGTGTGGCCCATTGACCGGCACCCGTTTCCAATCCATATCAGCCCAATGACCGAGCTTTCCCATATTCGTAATTTTTCTATCGTGGCCCATATCGATCACGGAAAATCCACCCTGGCTGACCGGCTCATCCAGGAGACCGGCACCGTGAAAGACCGCGATATGAAAGAGCAATTGCTCGACGCCATGGATATCGAGCGGGAACGCGGCATCACCATCCAGGCCAACACCGTCCGCATCGACTACACCGCCGACGACGGAGAGACCTACGTTCTCAACCTCATCGACACGCCCGGCCATGTCGACTTTGCCTACGAGGTCTCCCGCTCGATGCGCGCGGTCGAAGGCTCTCTGCTGGTCGTCGACAGCACCCAGGGCGTCGAGGCGCAGACGCTCGCCAATGTCTATCAGGCCATCGACGCCGATCATGAGATCGTGCCCGTCCTCAACAAGATCGACCTGCCCGCGGCGGAGCCGGAGCGGGTCGCAGAGCAGATCGAGGACGTGATCGGCATCGACGCCTCCGAAGCCGTCCTCATCTCCGCCAAGACCGGGCTCGGCATCCCGGACGTGCTGGAGGCGATCGTGACCCGCCTCCCCCCGCCGAAGGGCGAGCGGGACGCGCCCCTCAAGGCCATGCTGGTCGACAGCTGGTACGACGCCTATCTCGGCGTCGTCGTCCTCATCCGCGTCGTCGACGGCGTCCTGAAGAAGGGCGAGCGCATCCGCATGATGTCGACGAACGCCGTCTATCCCGTGGACCGCGTCGGCGTCTTCCGCCCCGGCATGCAGCCCGTCGAGAGCCTCGGCCCCGGGGAGATCGGGTTCCTCACCGCCTCCATCAAGCAGGTTCGCGACACCCGCGTCGGCGACACCATCACCCATGAG
>JBCDDO010000013.1:0-14493 GCA_039180245.1 Pseudomonadota bacterium
ATGCCCTTTAACGACCCGCAATGCCCCATCCCGCTGAGCTATGGCGATGTGTTCCGCGAGGCCGAGGCGCAATATGCGCGCTGGAATTTCGATGTTGCGGACACTGCCATGCTGATGCGGCATTATGAGGATGCCGAGGTGGAATGCCGGGCGAGCCTACGCCCACCCGCCCCGGCAACCAAAAACCGACCCCCCCGCCGCAATGCCCCATCCCGCTGAGCTATGGCGATGTGTTCCGCGAGGCCGAGGCGCAATATGCGCGCTGGAATTTCGATGTCGCCGACACCGCCATGCTGATGCGGCATTTTGAGGATGCCGAGGTGGAATGCCGGGCGATCCTCGGCCAACCGGCAGAAGATCCCAAAACCGGACGCCGCATTGTCATGGCCCAGCCGGCCTATGACCAGTGCATCAAGGCCAGCCATCTCTTCAACCTGCTCGACGCCCGCGGGGTGATCAGCGTGACCGAACGGCAGGCCTATATCGGCCGGGTGCGGACCCTGGCCAAAGCCTGCGCGGATGCGTTCCTGTTGACCGAGGCTGCGGGATGGCAGGGCGAGGCCGGCGCGGCATGACGCCCCCGTCGCTCAGAGCGCGGCCTCTCAAATCGGCGGGGAGGCTGCGATGTCTGGCCGGGTGATCGTCATCATCATGTTGGCCACGGCCGGGATCTTCGCCGCGGGGCTCTGGTATTACCAGGTGCATGCGTTTTATGAGCGGGTGGCCGGGGTCACCAGCCTGCAGGTCGATGGCCAGGCGGTGCCTGTCAGTGCCTATGACGGCATCGATGCCTTCACATCGCCCCTCAAGATCCGCGCCTGCTTTCGCACCGAGCCCGGCGCCTTCGCCGCACTTGACGACGCAGCCGGCGCGGCCCCGTTGCGCCCGCCCTATTGGTTTGACTGCTTCGATGCGGCCGCCATCACCGCGGCGCTGGCCAGCGGCGCCGCAACCGCCCATATCATTGCCGATGAAACCCCGCGCGACGCGACGGGCTATTCGATTCTGACCTATGTTGCGGTCTATCCGGATGGGCGCGGCTATCTCTGGCGTCAGTTCGCGGAGTAAGCGGGCATGCGCGGCCTGCAACCGCTGCTGGATGAGATCGCGCGGGAAATGGCCGGCTGTGCGGAGCGTGGACAGCCCGCAGGCTACATCCCCGAACTGGCCGGCATCGATCCGGCCCAGTTCGCCATCGCCGTCGCGCCTATTGACGGGCCGGTCTGTGTGGCGGGCGATGCCGACACCGCCTTCTCGCTGCAAAGCATCACCAAGGTCTTCACGCTTGCACTCGCGCTTGAGCGGGTCGGCGCCGCGCTCTGGGCGCGGGTCGGGCGCGAGCCCTCTGGCAACCGTTTCAACTCGGTCGTGCAGCTTGAATATGAGCGCGGCATCCCCCGAAACCCGTTCATCAATGCCGGGGCCATCGTGCTTGCCGATGCGCTGTTGGAGGGCCGACGGCCGGCTGCAGTGCTGGCGGAGATTTTGGAGTTCGTGCGGGACCTCGCGGGGCCGGCCGCACCCGGCGGGGCCGGTGAGATCGGGATCGACCAGCGCGTCGCGTCATCGGAGGCCGCAACCGGGCATCGCAACCGCGCCCTGGCCAGCTTCATGCGGGCCGAGGGCAATTTGCGCTGCGAGGTCGAGGATGTTCTGGCGGTCTATACCGGTCATTGCGCCATTGCGATGACGGTCCGGCAGCTCGCACTGGCCGGCCGGTTCCTGGCCGAGGGCGGCCTGGTGTGCGGCACTCGGCGCGTGCCGGCCGATCGGGCGCGCCGGATCAATGCGCTGATGCTGACCTGTGGGCATTACGACGCGTCGGGCGAATTTGCGTTTCGCGTCGGCATTCCGGGCAAAAGCGGCGTCGGCGGCGGGATCCTGGCGGCGGTGCCGGGGCGTGCTTCGATCGCTGTCTGGTCCCCTGGGCTGGGGGCCAAGGGCAATTCGCTGCTGGCCGGCCGCGCGCTTGAGCGACTGGCCGATGCGATGGGCTGGTCGGTCTTTGGGGCGATGCGCTGAGGCATTCAGGCTTGACCCCGCCCGCCTGATCGGCTTTTCCCGACCGGCCCGAACCCGGAGCCCTTGAGCCGATGCCCCAGCTTCTGATCGAACTTCTCTCCGAGGAGATCCCCGCGCGCATGCAGCCCCGCGCGGCCGAAGATTTGTGCCGTCTGATGACCGAGGGCATGGTCGCGGCGGGCCTGACCTATGCCAGTGCGGCGGCCTTTGCCACACCGCGCCGATTGACCCTGGTTGCCGAAGGCGTCGCCGACGGCGCCCCGGCGACCCGCGAAGAGCGCAAAGGCCCCCGCGTGGACGCACCCGAAAAGGCGCTGGAAGGGTTCTTGCGGTCGACGGGCGTGCCCCGAGATCGGCTCGAACGGCGCGAGGACAAGAAAGGCGCGGTCTGGTTTGCAACCATCGAGCGTCCGGGCCGCCCCGCCGCCGAAATCGTGGCCGAGGTGCTGGAGGCGACGATCCGCCGCTTTCCCTGGCCCAAGACCATGCGCTGGGGCGCCGGCACATTGCGCTGGGTGCGGCCGCTGCAACGCATTCTGTGTATCCTCTCCGATGAGGCGGGTGCCGCGATCGTCCCGCTCACGCTGGACGGGATCAGAGCGGCCGATCTGACCGAGGGCCACCGGTTCATGGCCCCGGGCAGCTTTGCGGTGACCGGGTTCGAGACCTATCGCGACGCGCTTGCCCGGGCTTTTGTGGTGCTCGATGCGCAGGAGCGCGCCGACCGCATCGCCCATGACATGCAGCAGGCGGCCTTTGCCACGGGCCAGGAGCTGGTCGCCGATCCGGGTCTTCTGACCGAGGTGGCGGGGCTGGTCGAATGGCCAGTGGTGCTGACCGGCAAGATCGGGGCGGAGTTTCTCGACCTGCCGCCCGAGGTGCTGCAGACCTCGATGCGCGAACATCAGAAGTTCTTTTCGCTGCGCAATCCCGGCACCGGCCGGATCGAAGGCTTCGTCACGGTCGCCAATCGCGAAACCGCCGACAATGGCGCCACGATCCTGGCCGGCAATGCCAAGGTGCTGGCCGCGCGGCTGAAGGATGCCAAGTTCTTTTGGGACAATGATCTGCGCAGCGTGCGCGATGCGGGGCTGGAGGGGATGGGCGCGCCGTTGGCCGATGTCACCTTCCACGCCAAGCTGGGAAGTCAGGCCGATCAGGTCGCGCGGCTTGAGACGCTGGCCCGTGCACTGGCGCCAGCCGCCGGCGCGCCGCCGGATCTGGCCGCCGAAGCCGCGCGCATTTGCAAGGCCGATCTGGTCAGCGAAATGGTGTTCGAGTTTCCCGAACTGCAAGGCGTCATGGGCCGCTATTATGCCCGTGCTGCCGGCCATTCCGACGCGGTGGCCGAGGCGGTGGCGGCGCATTACCGCCCGCTGGGGCCCTCCGACGCTGTGCCGCAGGCCCCCATCAGCCGTGCCTTGGCCCTGGCCGACAAGATCGACCGGCTGACCGGCTTTTGGTCCATCGGCGAAACGCCCACCGGCTCGGGCGATCCCTTCGCGCTGCGCCGGGCGGCGCTGGGTGTGATCCGGATCATCCTGGAAAACGATCTGCGCCTGCCGCTGCGGGCGCTGTTTGGCGCGTCGCCCGACGATCTGTTGGCCTTTTTCCACGACCGGCTGAAAGTGCATCTGCGTGGCGAGGGGATCCGCCATGATGTCATCGATGCTTGCCTGCCGCTTGCCGGCAATGACGATCTGGTTTTGCTGGTCGCGCGGGTCCGGGCACTGCAGGCGTTCCTGTCGACCGATGACGGCGCCAACCTGCAGACCGGCTACACGCGCGCGCGCAACATCCTTGCCGCCGAGGAAAAGAAGGACGGTGTCTTTTACGAGATGGATCCGGACCCGAAATTCGCCGAGGCGTCTGAGGAGAGAGCGCTCTTTGATGCGCTGGACCATGCCGAAGCAGCCATAGCACCCGCCCTGACGGCCGAGGATTTCGCCGGGGCGATGCGGGCCATGGCGGCCCTGCGCGGGCCGATCGATCAGTTCTTCGAGGCGGTGTTGGTCAATGCGCAAAACCCCATCGTGCGGCGCAACCGGCTGTGTCTGTTGAACCGCATTCGGGTGGTCATGGAGCGCGTGGCCCTGTTCTCTGCCCTTGAAGGCTGAGCCTGGCCGGCCTTCACCTGGCGCGCGCTGGCGCCTATGCTGCGCTGCGAGACAGGCAGAGCCGCGGGTGAATGGGCGCCGATGATCGAGCTTGGCAGCACGGGTGAGCTGAAAGCGCTGCGGGATGCGGCGGTGCGCGCGCCCGAGCTTTACGGCGCGCGCGCGGTGCGTCTGTCGCGCCTGGCCGCGCAGGGTCTGCCGGTGCCGCGCGGCATCGTGCTGCCGGTGCCGTTGGTCGCAAAGCTGGCCGCGGAGGGACCGGCGGAGCCCGGCGCCGGCGGACCGGACCCGGCAGGTTCGCATAAGGCCGGTGCGGCGACGCCTGGCATTGGGGCGGAGTTGAGCGCGGTCGTTGCTGGGCTGGGGCCCGAGGCGCTGCTGGCCGTGCGCGCCAGCCCGCCCAATCCGGCCTGGGGCGGCCCGCATGCTATCCTCAATATCGGGGTGACCGATGCCGATCTGCCTGCCCTGTCGCAACGGGTCGGCCCGCGCGCTGCGCGCGATCTTTATCGCCGGCTGATCCAATCCTATGCACTTGGCGTGGCCGGGCTCGATGATGAGGGGTTCGAGGCGCTGCTCTATGACCGGCTGAAGCTGGAGGGCGCGGAGGATGAGACCGGGCTCGACGCGACGGCGCTCGACCGGCTGCTTGACGAGTATAAGGCGCATTTCCTGGCCGAGACCGGGGCGCGCTTTCCGCAGGACAAGGCAACGCAGCTTCTTGCGGCGTTGATCGCGGCAGCACGGGGTTGGACCTCGGGCACCGCGCGGATCCTGCGCCAAGCGCGCGGCGCGCCCGAAAATGCCGGGTTGGCGCTGCTCGTCCAGCGCATGGCGCTGGGTCTGGGCGCGGTGCTGGACGATGACACGCCCACCGCAGATTGCGGGGCGGGGCTGGCCCGGTTCATTGATGACAGGACCGGAGCGCCTGGATTAACCGGGCGCTACCTGCCGCAGGCCCAAGGGCAGGATGCGATGATGGGGCTGCGCACGCCCATGCTCTTGAGCCAGGACGAGCGCCTGGCGCAAGGCCAACCCGGCCTTTCGTTGGAAGAGCGCTGCCCGGGCGCAGTGCAGGCGCTGCGCGAGGTGGGAGCGCAGGCAGCGGCGATTTTGGGCGACGCCCAGGATCTTGCCTTCACCCTGGAACAGGGTCAGCTCTGGCTGCTCGACGCGGAACCGGCCCGTCGCAGCGCCCGGGCTGCCATTCGGGTGGCGGTGGAGCTGGCCCAGGCCGGTGCAATCGGCCAGGATGAGGCGATTTTGCGGGTCGATCCGTCCAGCCTGATCCAGCATCTGCACCCACAGATCGACCCCTCGCATCGGGCCGAGCCGATCGGGCGCGGTCTTGCGGCAAGCCCGGGGGCAGCGACGGGACGGCTGGTTTTTTCCGCCGAAGCAGCGATCGCCAGCGCCGCGCAGGACCACCCCGCGATACTCCTTCGCATCGAGACCAGCCCCGAGGATGTGCGCGGTATGCATGCCGCCGCCGGTCTTCTGACCCTGCGCGGCGGCATGACCAGCCATGCCGCGGTGATTGCACGCGGGCTGGGCTTGCCTTGCGTGGCGGGCGCGTCTGAGATCAGCCTCGACGCGCGCTTGGGCACGGTGCGCACCGCCACCGGCCTCACGCTGCGTGAGGGGGATGTGATCACCGTCGATGGCTCCAGCGGTGCGGTGCTGGCCGGGGCGGCGCCGATGATCCGGCCGGAGATGTCGGGCGCGGTCACCACGCTTTTGGACTGGGCCTCGGCGCGCCGAACGCTGCGGGTTCGGGCCAATGCCGACACGCCCCAGGATGCGCGCGTGGCGCAGCGCTTTGGCGCCGACGGCATCGGGCTCTGCCGGACCGAGCAGATGTTCTTTGAAGAAGACCGCATCAACGTCATGCGCGAGATGATCCTGGCCCGCGACGCGGCCGAGCGTCGGCGCGCACTCGACCAGCTTTTGCCCATGCAACGCGCCGATTTCATCGAGCTATTCGAGATCATGCGCGGACTGCCGGTAACCATTAGGCTCCTCGACCCGCCCTTGCACGAGTTTCTGCCGGTCAGTGCCGGTGAGATCGCCGCGGTTTCGGCGGAGATGGGCGTGACGCCCGAGGCGATACGGGCCCGGTCGGACATGCTGGCTGAGGTCAACCCGATGCTGGGCAAGCGCGGCGTGCGCCTGGCGATCCTGATGCCCGAGATCTATGAGATGCAGGCCCGGGCGATCTTTGAGGCAACGCTCGCGGTGGCCGAGCGCTCCGGCGCAACGGTCCAGCCCGAGATCATGATCCCCCTGGTCTCGGCTGCCCGCGAGGTCGATTTCGTGCGCGACCGGATCGCCGATGTGGCCCAGGCGGTGCGCCGCGAGCATGATGCCGAGATCGCCTACCGCTTGGGCGTGATGGTCGAAACCCCGCGGGCGGCGCTGCGGGCCGGCGATCTGATGCGCTCGGCGGCGTTTCTAAGTTTCGGGACCAATGATCTGACCCAGATGACCTATGGATTATCGCGAGACGATGCCGGGCGGTTTATGCGCGAGTATGTCGCCACCGGGGTGTTTGGCGAAGATCCGTTCCACGCGCTCGATGTGGAGGGCGTGGGCGAGCTGGTGTTGATCGCGGCCGAGCGCGCCCGCGCCGCCCGCCCCGACGTGGCGCTGGGCCTGTGCGGCGAGCATGGCGGCGACCCGGCGGCGATCCGATTTTGCGACATTGCCGGGTTCGATTATGTCTCCTGCTCGCCCTTCCGCATGCCCATCGCTCAGCTTGCCGCGGCGCAGGCCGCATTGCTGCGTCGCGTTCCATGACCGGTTCCGCCGACCTCTCGGCCCTGCGCGCCGGCGGAAAGCTCGCGCTCGCCCGCGCCTTGGCAGCCGCCGAGACCGGCGGTGCGGCCGAGCTTTTGGATGCAGCGCTCTTGGCCCCGATCGGTGTGGCGCTGGGCCTGACGGGCCCGCCCGGGGTGGGCAAATCAACCCTGATCGCGGCGCTGATCCCGCGGCTGCGCGCAAAGGGCCAGAGCATCGGTGTGATCGCCGTCGATCCCTCCTCGCGTCGATCCGGCGGGGCGCTTTTGGGCGATCGCACCCGCATCCGACATGACCCCGAGGATGCCGGTGTTTTCATTCGCTCGATGGCTGCGCGGGACCAACTGGGCGGGGTGGCGGAGGTGACCTATCCCGCGCTTGTGCTGATGCGGGCGCTGTTTGACGTGGTCATTGTCGAAACCGTTGGGGTGGGCCAGTCCGAAACCGAGATCGCCGAGCTTGCCGATTACGTGCTCTTTTGCGCTGAGCCGGGTGCAGGCGATGCCTTGCAGTTCATGAAAGCAGGGGTCGTTGAGACGCCCGATCTGGTGCTGGTCACAAAGGCCGATGCCGGGGCTGCGGCGCAGCGCACCGCGGCCGATCTGCGCGGCGCATTGTCGCTTGCTGTGCAGCATCCGGTTCCGATCGGCATCGTCTCGGCCCGCGACGGAACCGGGCTTGACGCGGTCGACACGCTGCTCGCCCGCGCAGCGACCGATGCGCCGCGCCTGGTCAGCCGGCGTCAGGCGCAGACCGCCGCCTGGTTGCGGTCGCAGGTTCGGGCCAATTTTGGCCGAATCGGCCTGGCGCAGTGCGAATCACGGCTGCCCAAACCCGATGATGCGCCGTTTCTTGCCTATCATCGGCTGCTGTCACGCATTCAAATCTCATACGATTAACATGTGATAAGCGGTTGATTCCCCGCAAAGCTGTCGGAGTGCGCGGCCCCGTGGCCAGCGCTGCACGAGCTTTGCTGACGTAAGCAAAGATGGACAGACGGCAAACCATGCGTATTTTGCGCGTCCAGAGGTGCAACAGTTTTTAGACAAACGCGTTGGTTCAAGGCGCAGGCCCGGGGGGGTGTGGGATGCTGTGGAGGAATGCTGCAAAGAGCGGATGGCGTGGCCGGGCGGGTGTCCGGGCGCGGATGGCGTTGCTTGCCATGCTGGCGCCGGCGGCGCTGGGTGGCGGTGCGGTGACCGGGTATGCGCAGGTCCGGGATGCGCCGCCTGCTGGGCTTGCCCTTCAGATTGAAGCGATCATGGCGCAGGAGCGCGCGGCGCTGACCGCTGTCACCGCCGACCGATTGCGTGAGCTTGGCAGCAGCGATCCCTTTGCTCTGCCGGATCCGGCACCGCGCCCCCGCACGCAGGTCGATCTGGCATCGCTCAACCGAATGGATGCCGAGGCCATTCGCATGGCTGATGACGCCCAACAGCGCGCCCTCACCCGCGACGACCGGTATGCGCTGCTGTCCTTCACCAAGGAGGAGATCGACCTCCTGCCCGATGCCGATGGCGATGCCCAATGGCGCTGCCTGGCCGAGGCGCTTTACTTTGAGGCGCGGGGCGAGTCGGTGGCGGGGCAGGTGGCGGTGGCCGAGGTGATCCTGAACCGGGTCGAGCACAGCACCTATCCCGACACGGTCTGCGGGGTCGTCAAACAGAACCAGCATATGCGCAACCGCTGTCAGTTTTCCTATATGTGCGACGGTCGGCCCGAGCTGATCACCGAGCCG
Source organism: Pseudomonadota bacterium (assembly GCA_039180245.1). GTDB lineage: Bacteria > Pseudomonadota > Alphaproteobacteria > Rhodobacterales > Rhodobacteraceae > J013. Next base: position 8,674 of record JBCDDO010000013.1, read on the forward strand.
CGGGCCTTCTCTCGGGTCTCTAAGATCGCACGCCTTATGCTGGACGGCCAGCCGCGGGTGCTGACCGCAGGCGCCACCCATTTCCACACCCGGGCCATCCGCCCGCGATGGGCTCGCGCACTGACCCGAACGGCACGGATAGGGGCCCATATCTTTTACCGGCTCTGACCCGCATCGCCTGACCCTGCGATGGCCGTCCGATGCGCGCCGGGGCGCGCCTTTGATCTGGACCGGCGCGTTTACTTCGGCACCGACACCGCGCTGTGACGGTGCGCATACCGCAACGCGCGCCGTGCTCCCATACTTTGACCATGCGCCGATACACCGAAGGGATCACGGCATGGTCGATCTGGACGTTCGCATTGCAGCTGAAACCGCCCGCCATGCGAGCTGGCTTTTGATGCGCGGGGCGATTCTGCCACTTCGCACAGTTGCAGCGGCGATGTTGTGCGCGGCCCTGTTTGCAGCGCTCGGTGCGCTGGGCGTTGCGCTGATGACCGCGGCTTGGCGCGATCGCGGACGGCCGACATTGAAAGAGGCGATGACCCGTTCCGCCCCGAGCTGAGCGGAACTGGGTCGAAGCGCGTCGCGCTCGGCGCTGTTCTGGCGATCCCTAGGCGCGGGTTCGAATGCGGGCGACGACCAGGGCAACGGCCAACACCAACGCGATCAACCCGAATGTATGAACCAGAGGCGTGATCATGGTCCCGAGCAAAGCCAGCGTCAGACCGATCACGAGGATTTCGACGCTGTTGGCGACCAAGAACTGAACCTGACGGCTGGTTGCCGAGCCTTCGGCGTCATTTTGAGCATTGCTGGGCATGAACCCCTCTCGCAATATGACCGATGCCCCCACCCGGTCGGCGTAAGGTTGCGCTGCAGCGGCGCGTCGCGCTATGCGCGAGATCACATTTTCAGAAAATTTGAGCAACTGGCCGGTGGAGACGCCGTCGCCGCTGTCACAGCCCGCCCAAAGCGCGCAACGCAAGCTCCAGCTCAGACACCTGCAACGCGTCTCCCGCGCTCAGGGCATGGACCCAGGCATGGGTGAGCAAAAAGCGCTTCTGGCCCGGGTCAAAAGCCAGTTCGGCGGCTTGGGTGTAAAGACGCGCGCGCTCGGCGCTTGGCGCATCGCGCAACGCCGCATCGATTTGGTGCCAAGCGGCAAGCGCCGCGGCTGTCTGCGATTTGTCCGGTGCTGCTGCCGCTGCCCGTGTCGTTGGGGCGCCAAGCGGCATCACTGCGCCAGCCGGTTGGCCACCCAGTCATGAAAGCAATGGGTGGGGCTGTCCATCACAGCGGAGAATCGCCCGCCATCGAATCCGGGTGCCGAGCGCCCGCGCTGCATCCCCTCGACAACGAAGATGTCTTCTTTGAATACCTGTTTCCACAGCGCGGTGTTGGCCTGCCTGCTGGCGGCAAACGCCGCGCCGGAGGCGGCCTCGGGGTCGCTGTAAAAGATCTCGACATGCTCGCGCGTCCGGCCTTGTTCAAGAGGTTCCAGCCGGATCGCGAAGGTGTGGTCGCGATGCACGCCGAACAACACGTTGGGGTAAAGGGCGATATACTCCGCCGCACGCGCCCAGCGTGATGGCAAATTGGCAAAGTCGGGGAAGGGTGTTTCGCCCAGATCGGGGGCATAGACCGTCGTGCCCTGGCCCGAAAAACGTCGAGGCATCTCGATATGGTAGTGATCTTCCAGCTTTGAGTAGGTGTTGAGCGAGGGATGCACCCAGGGCAGGTGATAGCTCTCGCAATAATTCTCCACCGCCAGTTTCCAGTTGGCCGAAAGCTCCAAGGCAAAGCTGGCCTCGGCCCCGCCATGAAAAAGCGGGCGTTCCGCGAAGTCGGCCCAGCGTTCGCTTAGCGGTGCGATCCATGTATCAAATGCCGGCGCTTGGGGCGCGAACGTCACAAACACCGCCCCCAGAAGAACGCCGCTGCGCAATTCGGTCAGCCCGGTGCGGCTGCGATCGACCGAGGCATGGTGGTTGATCCCCGGCCCGCCCACATGCGGGGTGGCACGCAGCGAACCGTCCAGCGCATAGCACCAGGAATGATAGGGGCAGCGGATGACGCCGGGGAAGTTCCGCGCCTCCTCCACCAGGATCATGCCCCGATGCCGGCAGACATTTTCGAACACCCGCAACTGCCCGTCGCGATCGCGCAGCATCAATAGCGGGGCGCCCAGATGGTCGATCGGCACCGCGTCGCCGGGATTGGGGACCTGATGCGCAAAGCCGATGCAGGACCAGCCGTCGAAGAACACGCGCTGGCGCTCACGTGCCACGGTCGTGGGATCTGCATAAAACGCGTTGGGCAGGCCGCGGGCCTCGCCCACCGGGCGCATCACATCGCCCAACGCTTGGGTCAGATCGTCTCCGTCGGGCATGGCGGCTCTCCTTTCGCGCCCAGCCTTCGGGGTAAGCGCCAATCGGCGCATCACCCGATGCGACATCTGCATGTCGCAAACGATCGCGGGGGATCTGAGAGGATTAACGGAGTCTTACCAGGTTCCCTGTTCGTGCCCCAAGCCCTGGTGCCAGATCGTCTGTCAAACACAAAATATGGCCGATCGGCGAATTTCTTGATTGACGAACGCGGCGTCGCGAGGAAATGTTGTGGTCCACGACGAGCCACCCACTACCGGTTGCGGATTGACCGCGATCCAGGGTGCGCAAAGCCGGATCAAACAAAATGTCGGAGCCGTTGCGGCGCCGCAGCCACTTGTCCCCACCCTGGGGCAAGGCGGAAAGACATGGGGACAGAGAATGCGAATCGAACGCAGATTCACCAGAGAACGCGATGGCGCCTATGCAGACATCGTGTTCCGTTCAGCCCAATCGGAAATCCGCAACCCAGATGGATCGGTGGTCTTTGCGCTTGAGAGCTTCGATGTGCCGGAGAGCTGGAGCCAGGTGGCCGCCGACGTTCTGGCGCAGAAATACTTCCGCAAAGCCGGCGTTCCGGCGCGGCTGAAGCGGGTGCGCGAAAAGGGCGTGCCGGAATTTCTGTGGCGGTCGGTTCCGGATGACGAGGCGCTGGCGGCGCTTCCGGAGGCAGAACGGACGGTCGGTGAGAGTTCGGCGCGTCAGGTGTTTGACCGGCTCGCCGGCGCGTGGACCTATTGGGGCTGGAAGGGCGGCTACTTCTCCTCTGAAGCAGACGCCGCGGCCTATCACGACGAGATGCGGCATATGCTCGCCGCCCAGATGGGGGCACCCAATTCGCCGCAATGGTTCAACACCGGGCTCTACTGGGCTTATGGCATCGACGGGCCGGGGCAGGGGCATTTCTACGTCGATTGGAAGACCGGCAAGCTGACCGCTTCGCGCTCGGCCTATGAGCACCCGCAGCCCCATGCATGCTTCATCCAGTCGGTTGCCGATGATCTCGTCAATGAGGGCGGGATCATGGATCTCTGGGTGCGCGAGGCGCGGCTCTTCAAGTACGGCTCGGGCACCGGCACAAATTTCTCCGATCTGCGCGGCGAGGGCGAGCATCTGACCGGGGGCGGGCGCTCCTCGGGGCTGATGAGCTTCCTCAAGATCGGCGACCGGGCGGCCGGCGCGATCAAATCGGGCGGCACCACACGGCGGGCGGCCAAGATGGTCATCTGCGACATGGACCATCCCGATATCGAAGCCTTCATCGACTGGAAGATGCGCGAGGAGCAGAAGGTCGCCTCGCTGGTCGCCGGCTCGAAGGCGCATGAGAAGCATCTCAATGCGATCATTGCGGCGATCAGGGCATGGGATGGCACGAACCCGACCGATCCGGCCGCCAATCCGGGACTGAAGACGGCGATCCGGGCCGCCAAGCGCGCGATGATCCCCGAAAACGTCATCAAGCGGGTGCTGCATTATGCCGAGCAGGGCATCGAGAGCATTGAGTTCCCGGTGCTGGATGCCGATTGGGACGGCGAGGCCTATCTGACCGTCTCGGGCCAGAACTCCAACAATTCCGTCCGTCTCACCGACGCGTTCCTGCAAGCGGTGCGCGAGGATGCCGATTGGGATCTGATCCGCCGCACCGATGGCAAAATCGCCAAGACGGTGCGGGCCCGTGATCTGTGGGACCGGATCGGCCATGCCGCCTGGGCCTGTGCCGATCCCGGCGTGCAGTTCCACGACACGATCAACGATTGGCACACCTGCCCTGCAGGCGGCGAGATCCGCGCCTCCAACCCCTGCTCGGAATACATGTTCCTCGACGACACCGCCTGCAACCTGGCCTCGATGAACCTGCTCGCCTTTCTGGGACCCGATGGCTTTGACGCCGAGGCCTATATCCATGCGACCCGCATCTGGACGGTGACGCTGGAAATCTCGGTGATGATGGCGCAGTTCCCCAGCCCGCGCATCGCCGAGCTCTCCTACCGCTATCGCACGCTGGGGTTGGGTTACGCCAATATCGGCGGGCTGCTGATGACGCAGGGCCTGTCCTATGACAGCGCCGAGGGCCGCGCGCTTTGCGGGGCGCTGACCGCGATCATGACCGGCACCGCCTATGCGACCTCGGCCGAAATGGCCGCCGATCTGGGGGCGTTCCCGGGCTATGCCGAAAATGCCGATGCGATGCTGCGGGTCATGCGCAACCATGCCCGCGCCGCTGGCAGCAATGCGCCTGCGGGCGACACCGCGTGGGGGAAGACGGGGGGCTATGAGGGGCTGCGTACGCCTCCCGTCAAACTCGATGCCGAGGCTTGCCCGGATGCGCGGCTGGTCGATCTGGCCCGGGCGGCCTGGGACGACGCGGTCCGGCTTGGAACGGCGCATGGCTATCGCAACGCACAGGCCAGCGTCATCGCGCCGACCGGCACAATCGGCCTGGTCATGGATTGCGACACGACCGGCATCGAGCCCGATTTCGCGCTGGTCAAGTTCAAGAAGCTGGCTGGCGGCGGCTATTTCAAGATCATCAACCGCTCGGTGCCTGCGGCCCTGGAGCGGCTGGGCTATGACGCAGCCGCAGTGCGCGGCATTGTGGGCTATATTGTCGGGCATGGCACGCTTGACGGCGCGCCGGGCATCAATGCCGAAAGCCTGGCCGAACGCGGCTTCGGACCCGACCAGATCGCCGCGGTGGAAAGCGCGCTGGCCGCGGCCTTCGACATCCGCTTCGTGCTCAACCCCTGGACGCTGGGTGCGGAGTTCTGCCGCGACACACTGGGCGTGGCGGAGGCCGATCTTGCCAATCCGGGTTTCGATCTGCTGCGGCATCTGGGTTTTTCGCGCGCCGAGATCGATGCGGCCAACGATCACATTTGCGGTGCGATGACCATTGAGGGTGCGCCGGGGCTCGACCCCGCGCATCTGCCGGTCTTTGATTGTGCCAATCCCTGCGGCAAGAAAGGCCGCCGCTTTCTGTCGGCCGAGGCGCATATCCGCATGATGGCCGCCGCCCAGAGCTTCATCTCGGGCGCAATCTCCAAAACCATCAACATGCCCAATACCGCGAGCATCGAAGAGTGCCAGCAGGCGTATGAGCTCTCCTGGAAGCTGGGCTGCAAGGCCAATGCGCTCTACCGTGACGGCTCCAAGCTTTCGCAGCCGCTGGCCGCGGCGCTGGTCGAAGATGATGAGGAGGCCGAAGACGCGCTGGTCGAGGCAACGCCCGCCGCCCGCGCCCAGATCGTGGCAGAGAAGATCGTCGAAAAGGTCGTTATCCGCGAGGTGGCCCGCGAAGTGCCGCGCGGCCGCGAGGTTCTGCCGCAGCGCCGCAAGGGCTACACCCAGAAATCGGTGGTTGGCGGGCACAAGGTCTATCTGCGCACGGGCGAGTACAGCGACGGCCGTCTGGGCGAGATCTTCATCGACA
>JBCDDO010000014.1:0-14235 GCA_039180245.1 Pseudomonadota bacterium
TCGCAAAGCCCAGCGCCGCCGAGATCGATGTTGAGGAATGCGCGGCCCCGAACGGATCAAAGGCGCTTTCGGCCCGCTTCGTGAAGCCCGACAGGCCGTCTTTCTGACGCAGGCTCAGCATCCGGTCCCGCCGCCCGGTCAGGATCTTATGCGGGTAGCATTGATGCCCGACATCCCAGATCAGCTTGTCGCGCGGGGTGTTGAACACCGCGTGCAGAGCGATCGTGAGCTCGACCACCCCCAGACCCGACCCCAGATGCCCGCCGGTCTGGGACACCGCCCAGATCGTGTCGGCGCGCAGTTCATCGGCAAGCCGGATCAGATCGTCATCGCTCAGCCCGCGCAGGTCGGCCGGTCCGGCGATGCGGTCAAGCAGGGGCGTGGCAGGCCGGGTCGGGAAGGATCCGGGCGGGGTCGGACGTGTGGGCTGCATGGCGCGCTCCGGCGAAAAAGGACGCCGCGGACAGCACTGCCGCCGCGGCGCTAAAGTGAACCCGCTGATCGCAGGTCTGGGAACCCCCGCCCTTGGCAGGGATCTTGGGTCGCATTCCGACGCGGCGGCGCCGGAACACGGTTTGAATGGGGGGCTGCCCTGCGCTCAGGCGCCCGAACCGGCCAGACCGCCGGGCAAAAGCTGGGCTGCGGCCAGCTCGACACTGCGCAGAATTGCGTCGAGCGACGCTTCGTCATCCACCGCATTGACCGGCAGGATCAGGGCCACGGCCTGCCAGAAATAGATGAAGACGACCACCGCTGTGATGGCAATGAAGCCGTAAAGCGCCCCGCGCAACATCTGATAGGTGACCGTGTATTGAGGGTTTTGGACCGGTCGGTGTCTCCCGTGGGGAACATGCTGGCGGCGTCTTTTTGAGTGCTCATCTCTGTCTCTCCCCGTTACGGCCTGGGCTCATAGGCCTGGTCTTCTGGCACTGCAAAGCCGTGATCCACCGCCCAGGCGCGCCAGTCATCGACGACCGTGCCCGACAGCAGGATGCCGATCCCGCCGGTGATGGTGGTGAGGATCGCAAACCACCAGGCCCAGCGGTGGATGCCTTCCATTGTGGCGTTGAAGCCCATCGTCCAGCGCCAGAACAGCGCCGCACGCTCGGAGGCGGTGCCCCGATCGACGATCTGCTCAAGCTCACGATCGCCGCCCAGCCGGGTCACCGACAGGATCGTCGCGCCATGCATCGCAAACAGAAGCGCCGAGCCGTAGAGGAAGGCGATCGAGAGCGCATGGAACGGGTTGTAGAAGAGGTTCCCGTGATCGAGCGAGAAGTAATAGGTCCAGTCGAGATGGCTGAAGATGCCGTAGGGCACGGCATGCGACCAGGATCCCATCAGCAGCGGGCGGAACAGCCCGAGCACCAGAAAGAGCCAGATCGCGGCAAGAAACGCCCAGCAGATATGCTTGCCCATGCCCAGCGCCTCGGCCCGCAGATAGGAGCGGATCCACCAGCTCATCACCGAGATCAGGAGGAAGAAGGAGGCGATGATGTACCAGCCGCCATCGTTGAGCGGCGGCATTGACAGCCCGTAGGATTCGTCCGGCGGATCGAGCGACAGCCAGAAGAGATCGCGCGCAAAGACTGCCAGATTGTAATCCACCGAAATCAGCATGTTAAAGCCGACGATGAAGAACCACAGCATGAAGCACATGATCGAGACGATGCCGAACCAGCCCAGATGGATCGGACCGAGCTGGGCGTTGCCGAAGCTGCCCAGCCAGGTCGAAAAGCTCGCCCCGCTCGACCGCTCATGCTCGGCATCGCCACCGGTCATGCCCATCTCGGGCGGACCCTTCACCTGCACCTGGTTGAAGATGTTCTGATATTCAGCCGTGAACATGTCCAATCCTCCCTCAGAGATCCGCCCAGAACCGGAAGTCCGGCCAGAACTCCCACCAGGTCTGCCAGGCTTCGCCAGAGAGCCAGATCGGCCCCGAGATGACGATGCAGACCGCACTCCAGAACCCGGCATTCAGCGCCAGGAACAGCCCCACGCGGTGAATGCCCAGCGTGCCGACCGAATAGCCGATGAAGTCCCGGAAGAACGTGTCCTCATGATCGGGGGTCTTCATCTCTTCGTCTTTCTTGGGGTTGGCGGCTGAGAGGATCAGCCCGCCATGCAACGCCAGCGCCAGGGCGGTGGTGAAGAAGAAGCTCACCGCAATCATATGGGCCGGGTTGTAGTGGAAATTGCCATGCTGCAGGTGCACGTATGTCACCCAGTCGAGATGGCTGAAAATGCCGTAGGGAAAAGCATAACCCCAGGCGCCCAGCAGGACGGGTCGGATGACCACCAGCGTGGTGTAGGCCAGGATGGCAAAGCCGAAGGCGACCGGCACATGATAGCCGATGCCGAGTTTGCGGCAGATCTCAACCTCGCGCAGCGCCCAGGAGATGAAGGCACCATGGGCACAGATGGTGATGATCTGCCAGAGCCCGCCATTGTCGAGCGCGGCCATGCCCAATCCAACGCTCAGCGGCGGCGGATTGATCGAAATCAGCCAGGGGTTCCATGTGTCCCCCAATGCGGCGCCCCACAGGATCAGCAGGGTTCCCAAAACCGCGAAGAACACCGTGGTGAAGCCGAAAAAGCCGACATAGAACGGCCCGACCCAGAAATCGAACAGGTCGCCACCGATCAGCGTGCCCCCCCGGACGCGGTATTTTCTCTCAAAACTGAGCAGAGCCATGCCTGCCTCCCGATTTGGCGTCTTTTCTGACATGGCCGGCGCCCCGGAACGGGACCCGACGGCCGTCGGTCGAGTGGGTTGCTGCGGGCAGGCACCTGGGCGCCCGCCCGCAGCCCTGTGGTCGATCCTGATTGAGCGCGGCCAAAGCCGCCGACGCCATTATTCGGCGACGGCCCCGGCGAGCTCGAACCAGTTGTAGTGATCGGTGCTGAGCAGAACGAGGTGGATTAGCGCTGCCAGCAAAAAGAGGAAGACCCCCTGTGCCACGAAGACACGGCGGGGATCGAAGATCAGCCAGATCTTGTAGAACTTGCTCATACTTCAGATCTCCTCAGAACCACGGGCGCCAGATGAACGTTGCCAGATGAGCGACAATTGCCACGGCCACGAAAAGCCACAGCCCGCTCATATAGACTTCGTGCAGTTCTTGCGCCTGCTCGTCGGTAAGACCCGTAAAGGACAGGTCTGTATTGTCAGCCATTCATCGCCCTCCGATTCTTGACTGAGGCCGTGCTGCCCGCGGCCAGGCTGTCTGGCGGTTTGGACCCGTCAGACCCACCGCACCGCAAGATGGGCGGCGCGGATTTCGGAATCCGGCCCCGAAGGCCGGCATGTCAGTGGCGGCCCTCAGGCCGAAAAGATGGTCGGCACGATCCGGTCGGCCTCGGTCCAGGCGCGGCGCAGAATGCCCTTGCCGTCGCGGCCCAGGACCCGCGCCCAGGCAAACAGCGCGAAGGGCAGTGCGGCGACGAAGATCAGGGCGAAATAGATCCAGAACTCCACGCCGCGCCCGCGCCGGTCATGGCGCAGCTGTGAAAAGCCAGCGGTGTGATCGGTCATGTTCGGCTCCTTCTGTCGGTGGTCTGTGCTTTGTTTGGCCCAAGCCGGGCAACGTTTTCGCGGCGCACACGCTCGGCGCCCTCGGCAAGTGCTGCCCGTTCGGCCGCATCGCGCAGGCTTTTTGCGGCCGAGATGCGGGTGAGCACGGGGTGGTTGGCGACAAGCTCGTCGAGCAGCGCCTGGGCGTCGGGATCCCAGGGAAAGTCGCGGCGCAGCGTGGTCGGCGTGGCGTCCGCGGCGTCAAGCTCGGTGCCCAGGGGCAGGATGTGAAAGAGCGCGTCGAAAAGCCCGTTGCAGATCTCCTGCACCAGATAGGTCGCACCGGCATATCCCATGAAGGGTGTGCCCGTGGCGCGCCGGATCGCGGCGCCCGGAAAGCTTGCCGGGATGAAAGAGGGCCGAGGCCCGTGCCCGCCCTGCAGCTCGGCGAGGTACATCTTCTCGTTGATCGAGCCCAGAACGACCGTCGGGCGGGTGTTGCCCATCAGCCGCCGCACCCGCTCATTGTCGGTCTTGGCACCGGCGGTACGGGCCACGGCAAAGGCGCAGGGAAAGCCCAGATCGGTTTCCAGGAAATGCCGGATGCCGCGGGCATAGGTCTCGTTGGCAACGATTGCAAAGCTGGCGGTGGCAAAGAAATCCTGCGTGACCGAGCGCCACAGATCCCACAGCGGCTTCAGCGTCGCGTGCTTTTCGCGCGCAATGAACGGTTCGGGGTCGAGCCCCAGGATCTCGCCCAGCTTGCGCAGGAACCGGGTCGTGCTGTCGAGCCCGATCGGGGCCTGCAGATAGGGCTTGTCCAGAAGCTCCGCCAACCCGCGACCGTATTCGCGATACATCACGATGTTGGCGTCGGCATTCACCAGATGCGGCATGTCGGCCAGATGGCTGCCAAGCGGCATCACCATATTGATCTCGGCCCCGATCCCCTCGACCAACCGCCGGATCTCGGCCAGATCCGAGGGCATGTTGAAGGCGCCGTACATCGGGCCCAGGATGTTCACCCGGGGCTTGGCATCGGCGGCGCGCTTGGCCGCTTTGGGCATGCGCCCCTTGGTCATGCCATGTTCGGTGAAAAGCCAGGTCATCGCCCGGTCGGCCGCCTGCCACTGATCCTCATCGATCGTGCGCGGCAGAAAACGCTGGATGTTGGTGCCGGCCGGCGTGACCCCGCCGCCGATCATCTCGGCAATCGAGCCGGTGACCACGACCGAGGGAAGCGCGGGGTCGAGCGTGCCCCAGGCCCGCTTCATCGCGCCCTCGGTGCCGTCGCGGCCCAACTCCTCCTCGGCAAGACCGGTGACCACGATGGGCAACTCATGCGGCGGCAGCGCGTCGGTGTAGTGCAGAACGCTGGTCACCGGCAGGTTCTCGCAGCCAACCGGACCGTCGATGACGACCTGCAGACCCTTGACCGCGGTGAAGGCATAGACCGCGCCCCAATAGCCCCCGGCCCGATCATGGTCCTGGATCAGCATGGGCGACCCCCCGCAGAGGCCGGGATATGGGGCGCAGGCCGCATCAGATCATCTCCGAGGCCTTGGCGGCCTTGGCCTTGCGCTCCAGCTTCTTGGCATAGCGCGCGCGGAAGTCCGGACGCAGGTTTGGATCCCCCTCCCAGATGCCGGCGCTGTCGCCTGCGCCAACGCCTTCGAAGAAATCCTTCATGCCCGCCATACGCTCACGATTGGCCATCGCACTCGTAACGACCTGGGCAAGGCTTCCCGCACCGGCCGGCCCCATCAAGGGTCGCGCCGAGATCAGATTGGTGAAGTAGAGTGACGGGATGCCCAGCTCTTTCGCCTTCTGAACCACCGGGGTTGTGCCGATGGCCAGATCCGGATCGACCGCCTCCATCGCGGCAAGATCATCCTCAAGGCTCGCGCGAAAGTTGATTTTCGTGCCATGGGCTTCCAGCCAGTCGCGGTCGCTGGCCGACCAAGGGGTGGCCGCGCAGGCCGTGCCGACATAGGGCACATCGGCGCCGCTTTCGATCAACAGCCGCGCCACCAGCAGCTCGGACCCCTCATAGCCCGACACGGTGATCCGGCCCTCAATCGGGCTTGCCTCCAGCGCCTGGCGAATGATCGGCAACACCCGGTTTTGCGCGGCGACGACCCGGTCCGAGCCAATGCCGAACACATCGGCGATGCGCACCAGCCAGGCGGCGGTGCCGTCATGGCCCACCGGGGCCGAGCCCACGGCCGGCCGCCCGGCGGCATCGAACTCGCGCAGGGCAGAGGTGTAGAAGGGGTGCAATGCCGCGACCGCGCCGCAATCGAGCGCCGCGTAAAGCTCGCGCCACTCGCGACAAGGCACAACCGGGCCGGCGGCAAGCCCCAGCGGCTCCAACAACCCGGCAATCGTCAGCGGATCGGCCGGGAACATCTCACCCAGCAGCGTGACCGTGGGCCTGTCGGACATGCCGCGCGCGGGGCGGGCAACGGGCCCGGCCTCGATCTCCTGCCGCGCATAATTGAGCATCGCCCCGGCCAGCACGTCCTTGGCCTCGGCATGGGTGGGCACGCCGAAGCCCGGCACGTCGATGCCGATGATCCGCACCCCATCGATGGCGTCGGGCAGCAGACGAAGCGGCACGCCCGAGGCGGTCGGAACGCAGAGATTTGTCACAACGATGGCGTCGAACCGGTCGGGATCGGCCAGATCATGAACCGCCGCGCGGATATCCTCGAAGAGCTTGCCTGTGACCAGGGTTTCGCTGTCGAAGGGCACATAGCCGACCGAGCGGCGCGCGCCGTAAAAATGGCTCACAAAACTCAAGCCATAGACACAGCAGGCCGAGCCCGACAGTACCGTCGCCACCCGCCGCATCCGCAGCCCGACGCGCAGCGAGCCAAAGGCCGGGCACATCGATTGCGGCTTGTCATGCGGCCCTTGCGGGTAGTCGCGCTTGTAGCGGTCGAGTGTGTCGGAGGCACCGGCAGCGCGCGCGGCATCCTCCATCTGCGCTGCCCCGGCATGACAGCCGACAGTGCCGGCCGGCGCTGGCGGGGCTTCCGGATCGCTCTGGTCGCTGTGCGTTTGCGGCATGACGCTGTTGGGCATTGAGGCCGGCTCGCCAAGCTGCCCGGTTTCGACCGGCGCCTCATGCGCGGCGTCGTATTGCTCTTCGCTGCTCACGACGCATCCTCTCGGGCTCGAACCGCGGCGAAGGGACAGACCGCCGCTGCCGGTCTCGGCTCCGCCCCGACCTCGGTATCGGTATCGGCATCGGCATCGGCATCGGGGACCAAGGTCGCGGGCTTGGTGTACGGCCAGACGGGCTCGGCCCGGCTGAGCAGGACCATTGCAGTATCGGCGCGTTCGAGGGCTGCGAGATCAAACATCGTCGTACACCACCTCCAGCGACTTCTTGGGAGTGGCGTTCTTGCCGCGCATGTCCTCGTCGGTGGCCGGGACCAACTGGACCCCGGCGCCGGTGTCCTTGCCATCGAAAAGCCCCAGCAGCCCGTCCTGGTCGAGCGGCGCAGGCCTGACCGGCGGCGCACCGGCCACAGCCTCGGCAAGCCCGGCAAAGAGATCGCCCCAGGGCCCGGCCGCGGTTCCCACGATCTGGTAATTGGCCGATTTGCGGCGCAGATCGTCATCCTGCGGGATCGCGGCCAGCACCGGGATGTCGACCGCCTTGGCAAAGGCCGCCGCCTCGCCGGTGCCGTCATCCTTGTTGATCACCAGCCCGGCGATGCCGACATTGCCGCCCAGCCTGCGGAAATACTCCACCGCCGAGCAGACATTGTTGGCGACATAGAGGCTTTGCAGATCGTTTGACCCGACCAGGATCACCTTTTGCGCCATGTCCCGTGCGATGGGCAGCCCGAAGCCGCCGCAGACCACATCGCCCAGAAAATCGAGCAGCACATAGTCGAAATCCCAATCGTGGAAGCCAAGCTTCTCCAAAAGCTCAAAGCCATGGATGATGCCGCGCCCGCCACAGCCGCGGCCGACCTCGGGGCCGCCCAGTTCCATGGCAAACACGCCGCCGCGCTTAAAGCAGACATCGCCGACGCGCACCTCCTCGCCGGCGAGCTTCTTGTTCGTCGAGGTCTCGATGATCGTGGGGCAGGCCTTGCCGCCGAAAAGCAGGCTCGTGGTGTCCGATTTCGGGTCGCAGCCGATCAGAAGCACGCGCTTGCCCTGTTCGGCCATCATGTGGCTGAGATTGGCCAGGGTGAAGCTTTTGCCGATGCCGCCCTTGCCATAGATCGCGATGATCTGGGTTTTCTTTGTGGGCTCGACGACGGGGATTTCGTCAATCGGTGCCGCCGCCTCTTCGCGCAGCCGCACATCATAGTCGTCCTTGAGATTCGGCGCATCGAGGGTCATGCGACACCTTTCCAGTCCAGGATCATCTTCAGGCAGCTCCGATCCGCGAAGGCGCTGCGATAGGCGTCGGTCGCCTCCAACGCCGGGCGGCTGTGGGTGATGAGACCGTCGAGCGCGAGCGCGCCGCGTTCGACCAGATCGCGCACCGCCAGCAAATCGTCCCGCGCCCATTCGGCCGCAACGCGGATCCGCGCCTCGCGCATGAAGGCGGGCGGGAAGGCAAAGCTGAGCGGTTCGGCGTAAAACCCGGCCAGCACGACCTCGCCGCCGCGGGCCAGGCGCAGCATCAGACGGTCGAGCAGACCGGCCGCGCCGGAGGCATCACAGATGCAGGCATAATCGGCGCGCGAATCGGCCTCAGGCGACACCACGCTGTAGCCGGCCGCCCCGTCATGACGGGCCGGGTCGATCTCCCACACGACGGGGGCCGGACCACCCAGAGCCAGGGTCAGCCGGGCAAGCAGACGGCCAAGCACGCCATGTCCGACGATCAATTCGGGAAACGCGCCGCCCGGCCGGGCAAGGGCGTGATGTGCGGTCGCCGCAAGGGCCAGAAGCACCCCGTTTTGGCCCAGCCCCGGATCGAGCGTGACCACGCGCTCCGCGGCGCTGACAATGCGCGAGGCAGATCCACCGAAGAGGCCGCGGACGTCAGTGTAGCAGGAGGCGCCGGGCACAAACACCGCCTGACCGGCGCGCAAACCGCTGTCGGGCCCTGCCTCAACCACCTCGCCAACCGATTCGTAGCCCGGCACAAGCGGATAGCCCAGACCGGGAAAGACTGGCATCTCGCTGCTCCACAGCAGCTTCTCGGTGCCTGTTGAGATCCCCGAATGGCGAATATCGACCACGATATCGCCGGCGCCGGGCGCCGCGAGACCCACATTCCGCAACCCGACTGCCTGTTGGCCCTCGAATATCACGGCGGTCGTCTGCATCCGGTGTCGTGCCTCCCCTGCCGATCGGTGCGCCCTTTGTCGGTTGTTCCGATCCGGCGCTTTCCCATCGAGTGTTGTAGGTGTCAGTGTATCGCCACACTGTTTGATGTCAATCAAAGTTGACAGTTTCGAAAACCTCCATCCTCCACGCCTTTCATCGGACGATGCCTCCTAGGGCGCCCGCGCCGTCAGCACGCCGGAGATGAACGGGCGGGCGGTCGGGCGCACGCGGATCCGCTCGAACCCCGCAGCGGCGAGAAGCTCGGCATGGCGGGCCGGCGCGCGTGGCCGTCCGGTGGTCATGGCCATGGTGTAAAAGCCAAAATACCCGTCACCGATGCGCGAGGGCTTGGCGCCGCCCGACATCGGTTCGGCAAGAATCAGCAGGCCGCCGGAGGGCAGCGCCCGCCGTATCGCGGCCAGCAGCGCTGCGACCGTGTCATCGTCATGGTCATAGCACACGCGGATCAGGCTGATTGCGTCGGCGTCGCTCGGCAGCGCGTCATCGCGAAACGAGCCGCCGCAGACCCGGATGCGCTGTGACAGCCCAGCCTCGGCCAGCCGTGCCCCAGCGCCGTCGACAACTGGCGGGAGATCGAAAAGCGTTGCCGCAAGCGCCGGCCAGCGACGCGCCGCGGCGGTTAAAAACGCGCCCGTGCCGCCGCCGACATCCATCAGATGCCGCACGCCGCGCAGCGAGACCGCGCCGAGCACTTCCTCGGCGACCATCGCCTGGCTCTCGCGCATCAGTTCCGAATAGACCGCCGCTGTGTGCGAATCGATGCCCGCGCCGCCGCCGACATAGGGCCAGATCCGCGCCAGGGCGGGATCGGTCTCGCCCCGCATCAACGCGACCGGATCGGCAAGATCGGCGTAAAACGCATCGTGATGGCGGACCATGGCCGCAAGACCCGGCACGCCCAGCGCGGCCGCCCCAAGCCGGCCCAACGCATAGCGCCCGTCGCGCATCCGGGTGAGCAGCCCCAGACCGGCGGCCGCCTGGCACAGCGTTTCCATCCGCGCCTGGGGAACGCCGCAGCGCAGGGCCAGGGCCGAGGCCCGGGCCGGCCGGTCGCGCAACGCCTCCAAAAGCTGCAGCTCGACCGCGGCCCGCAGCACCTGCGCATAGACAACGCCCGCGACGATGTCATAGAGGCGCGTTCCGTCGCGCCGCGCCAGGCTTCGGGCGATGGGAAACCGGCTGGCCCAGCGCTGAAAGCGCGGCGAGGCCGCCAGGCGGTTGCGCCAGCCCAGCAGGATCTCGCCCAAACCGCGCGCTGGGGCGCGGTCGGCCCGGCGGACCGGCTCCGGGGCGATCTGGACCATGTCAGGCGAGGTGGCGCATCGCGGCGACGGGCATCAGCCGATCGGCCTGCTTGCGCACGATCTCGCAGAGCGCCGCCTCGCCGGGGCAGGAGGGGATGGAGGCAATTGCACCGCCCAGAATGTCGTTGAGCTTGCGCACAGCACCCTTGACCCCAAGCTGGTTGACCGCATTGGGGCGGTTGTGGACCGCATCCTGACCCACCGGCTTGCCGAGGCTCTCTTCGTCCAAGAGCGCATCGCGCAGATCGTCGGCCACCTGGAACGCCTCGCCGATGCGCGCGCCCAGCTCCTCCCACGGGTCCGGATCGGCCCCGGCCGAAAGCGCACCCATGCGCGTGGCCGCCACAAACAGCGAGCCGGTCTTGGCCTGATGATAGGCCGACAGATCGACGCTGGTCTCGCTCTCCCAGCCCTGACCCGCGCAGATCCCGCCCGGCATGCCGGTCGCCTCGGCCAGTGCCAGCAGCATGCCCGGCGCCCGGTCCGGCCCCAGATGACTGGCGCGGGCAATCGTCTCAAACGCCATCACGATCAGCGCATCGCCCGCCAGCACCGCCAGCGGCTCGCCATAGGCGCGGTGTAGCGAGGGTTTGCCGCGGCGCGTGTCGGCATCGTCAAAGCAGGGCAGGTCATCGTGAATGAGGCTGGCACCATGCATGAGCTCAATCGACGCTGCGGCCGCATCCGAGAGCAAGGGCGCATCATCGCCGCAGGCCATGGCCACCGAGAGACATATCTGCGGGCGGATCCGTGCCCCGCCCGGGAACAGCGCATAGTCCAGCGCATCGGCCAGCGCCGGTGGGGCGGGCCGCTTCTGTCCACGCAAAATCGCAGCTTTGAGGGCGGTCTCGACACGGGCACGGGCGGGCATGGCGGCCTTCCTCTGTTTGAGCGCCAACAGCGCTGCGGATGCAGGCGGCGGGGCGCGGTGCGATCTGGGTCGCGGTGTTTGGCGTCGCGGCGTTTGACCCCGGGCTCTGCAAGGCTGCACGCTTGAGTTGTCTAACACGCATGACGATCCGACTGTCAATCATACTGGACAGTCCTCGAATTTCTGTCAATGCTGCCGGTATGTCTGCCGCGGCCCCTTCATCACCCAAGCCCCGCACAGAGCCGCCGGTCGTGGTAGTGGGCGCCGGCATTGGCGGGTTGTGCGGCGCGATCCGCCTGGCCGCCCAGGGGCTGCCGGTGACGCTTTTGGAGCGGCATGGATGGGCCGGCGGCAAGATGCGCAGCCTGCCCAGCGAAGCGGGCCCCGTCGATGCCGGCCCGACAGTGCTGACCATGCGCGGTGTCTTTGACGATGTGTTCCGGGCCGCCGGTGCGCGGCTTGACGACCATGTGTCGCTGACTGCCGAGCCCGTGCTGGCCAGGCATTGGTGGCCCGATGGCGCGACGCTGGATCTTTGCGCCGATCCGGGCCGCAATGCGGCCGAGATGCGCCGCTTTGGCGGGTCGGTGGCCGAGGCAGAGTTCCGCGCGTTCGGCGCGCGCACCCGGCATCTGTTCGAGCGCTTCGAAGGCCCGGTGATGCGCAGCCCGCGGATCACCGCTGGCGGGCTGATGCGCGCGGTTGCCGATGCCCCTTTGGCCACCCTGCGGGCCATGGCGCCGGGCAAGACGCTGGCGGCCCTTCTGTCGGAGAGCTTCAGCGACCCGCGCCTGCGCCAGCTTTTCGGACGCTATGCCACTTATGTCGGCGGCTCGCCCTTTGGCGCACCTGCGCTTTTGTCGCTGATCTGGGAGGCCGAGGCGCGCGGTGTCTGGCGGGTCTCGGGCGGCATGCGCGCCCTGGCCGATGCGCTGGTCGGGCTGGCCCAAGAGATCGGCGT
Organism: Pseudomonadota bacterium; assembly: GCA_039180245.1. Taxonomy (GTDB): domain Bacteria; phylum Pseudomonadota; class Alphaproteobacteria; order Rhodobacterales; family Rhodobacteraceae; genus J013. The sequence continues at coordinate 11,979 of JBCDDO010000014.1, forward strand.
TGAAATCCGGCTCGACACCGAGGTGACGGGCATCGAAACCCAGGCCGGCCGGGCCAGTGCCGTGACCCTGGCCGATGGCGAAAGGCTGCCGGTGCGCGCGCTGCTTTTCAACGGCGATCCGCGCGCGCTGACCACCGGCCGCCTGGGCCCTGCAATCCGCCATGCCGTGGGCGCGGCGGCCACCGCGCCGCGCGCGCTGTCGGCGTGGGTCTGGGCGTTTGCCGCCCGTCCGGGGGGCGCAAGGTCTGCGGATCTGGCCCATCACAATGTCTTTTTTGGCGCCGATCCGCGCGCCGAGTTCGGGCCCATCCGCGAAGGGCGCTTGCCCGAGGACCCCACCCTTTATGTTTGTGCGCAGGACCGCTGGGACAGCCCATCTGGCACCCCATCGGGCGGCGAGACCGGGGCACAAACCTGGGCGCGGGCCGGGGCGCGGGCCGGGTTGGAGCGGTTCGAGATCATCATGAATGGCGCGCCCCGGGGTTCGGAGGTCACGCCGCAGGAGGCCCAGGCATGCCGGAAACTGACCTTTCAGACGCTCGACCGGATGGGGCTGAGCTTTACACCGATGCCGGGCTGCGCGGCGCTGACAACCCCGGCGGATTTCGCCCAGATGTTTCCGGCCAGCCGCGGGTCGCTTTACGGCCGCAGCCCCGAGGGGATGATGGCAAGCTTCCGGCGCCCCACCACCCGCAGCCGCGTGAAGGGGCTCTACCTGGCCGGCGGCGGGGTGCATCCGGGGCCGGGCATTCCGATGGCAGCGCTTTCCGGGAGCCACGCGGCCGCGGCGATCGCGACGGACCTCGGTTTGACGTCGCCGTCGCGCCCGACGGCTATGCCTGGTGGTATGTCGACGGCCTCAACGAGGACGGAACCCGCGCCGTCTCGGTGATCGGCTTCATCGGGTCGGTCTTCTCGCCCTGGTATCGCTGGTCGGGCCGCAAGAACCCGCAAAACCATGTCTGCATCAATGTCGCGCTTTACGGGCGCGGCGGGCGCTGGACGATGACCGATCGCGGCGAGACCGCGCTGCGCCAGAGCCCCGAGCGGTTCGCGGTCGGGCCAAGCTCCATGGCCTGGGAGGATGGCGCGCTGGTCATCCGCATCGATGAGCGCACCGTCCCGCATCTTGACCGGCTGCGCGGCACGATCCGCTTGGTGCCGACCGGGGTGACCGGTGTGGAGGCGGTGCTCAAGCCCGATGAGAGCCATATCTGGCGGCCGTTTGCGCCCACCGCCCGCATCGAGGTCGATTTCGGCCGCCCCGGCTGGCAATGGACTGGGCATGGCTATTTCGACGCGAATTTCGGCACCCGTGCGCTGGAGGCCGATTTCTCCTATTGGACCTGGGCGCGCTATATGCGCCGCGGCGGCACGACGGCCTTTTACGACGCAGATCGCCGCGATGGCAGCAGCCTGCAGATCGCCTGCCATTTCGAGCCGGATGGCACGGTGCGCGAGATCCCGGCCCCGCCCAAGGCGCGCATCGCCCGCTCGCTCTGGCTGGTCCGGCGGGAAAGCCGGGCCGATCCGGGCGCCACACCCCGCCAGATCCGGCCGATGCTGGATGCGCCCTTCTACACCCGCGCGGCCATGCGCACCCAGCTTGACGGCGACGCCTGCGACGGGGTGCATGAGGCGCTGGATCTCGACCGCTTCGCCAGTGCTGCGCTGAAGCCGATGCTGGCGGTCAAGGTTCCGCGCCGCGCCCATTGGCGCTGGCCCGACTGAGCGAGCGACAGGCACAGACGGGCGGCAACGGGCGCAGACGGGCGCAGTTCACACACGGGCGGCGACGGGTTTGAAACAGCACCCCCCGCCGGTTCGACCATGCAAGCAACCGAAGGGACCCGCCCGTCCAGCAGGCATTCGGACCTGCCGGTCCCAGCAAGATTGATTGCAGCCAGGTTTCGGCGTACTCTCCTATGGGATGTATTGGAGGCACCTTCTTGGATAGGGCCGACAGCTTAACGCGTTCAAAGCCGGTGATCGTGGTTGTGCGCGGTGTGTCTTACGCTGGCGGGGTCGAAGAGGAGGGGAGCGGCTTTCAAGACGCCGCCATCCGGCGCAGGCATGCGAGCCGCTCCAGACGTCTTGGCCATTCGAGACATCTTGGACACACCCTGGCGCCTGGGCGTGAGGCGGTCGAGCAGACCGGAACACTTCACGACCTTCGGCTGATTTTCTACGACACGGAATGCGTGGCGCTGCTGGGCGCGCCCGGGTCTGGGCAGCCGGCGCTGCTGCGCCTTCTCAA
>JBCDDO010000015.1:0-14100 GCA_039180245.1 Pseudomonadota bacterium
GAGACGCCCCCGCAACAGAGGCAAGCAACCGCGCCCCCTGGCCATGTGGCGCGATTGCCCGGCGGCGCCGGTTGTGGCAAGAGCGAAACAGGGCGAGCGCGAGTCACGGAACGGCGTATGACGACACCGAATTTCGAAGCGGCACGGGTCGCGATGGTCGACACGCAAGTGCGTCCGTCCGACGTCACGCTCTATCCCATCATCGCAGCAATGCTCGATGTGCCGCGCGAGCGCTTCGTTCCGACCGATCTGCGCGGCGTGGCCTATGCCGGCGCGCATCTGCCGCTGGCGCGCGAGCGTGTGCTGCTCGACCCGCGCGTGCTGGCCAAAATGCTCGACGCGCTGAAGCCCGAGCCGACGGATCTGGTGCTCGACATCGCGCCGGGCACCGGCTACTCGACCGCGCTCCTGGCAAGGCTCGCCGCGGCGGTGGTGGCGGTGGAGCCCGACCCTGATCTGGCCCGATCCGCCATCGAAACGCTTGCCGCACTCGACGAGGACACGGCTCTGTTGCAGGAGGGTGACGCCGCGGCCGGCGCGCCCGAGGCGGGACCCTTCGACGCGGTCTTCATCAACGGGGCGATCGAAACCCTGCCCGATCAGATCGCGGCACAGGTCAAACCCGGTGGGCGAATCGTTGCGATCTTTCAGGACGGCGCTGCCGGCCAATGCCGCCTGGGGACGCGAACCGGGGACGGATCGCGGGCGGGGATCGCCTGGAAAACCATGTTCGACGCAACCGCGCCGGTACTTTCGGGCTATGAAAAGCCCGGAGATTTCGTATTTTAGGTGGAGAAGCTCATGCCAAATCGGCAGCTTGAGACCCCGGTGTGGCACAAGCGTGGGAGGCACGGTATGAACCGCGCCAGGACATTTGGTCGAGCCGCTGCGCTGATGTTCGGCATGGTGGCGCTGGCGCCGCTGGCGGGTCCTGCGTCGGGCCAGACCCTCTCTGACGCGCTTGTGGCGGCCTATCAGTCCAACCCCGATCTGGTGATCGGCCGCGCGCAGTTGCGCCAGGCTGATGAGCAAGTGGTTCAGGCCCAGTCCGAGCTCCTGCCCGATGTGACGGGAACGGTCACCGGCACGGCCTCGAACCGCGAGGCTGTGTTCCTGGATGGGGGCGTCTCGACGGTCGGGCTTCTCAGACCCAGCCTTTCGGCCGATGCAACCATTACCGGCACCGTCACCCTCTACTCTTTTGGTCGGAACCCGGCGAATATCGCAAGCGCCGTGGCCAGTGTTCTGTCGGCCCGCGCCAGCCTGATCAGCGTGGAGCAGGATGTGCTCCTTGACGCGGCCACAGCCTTTCTCGACGTGCGCCGCGATCTGCAATTCGTCAGCCTTGCGCGCAACAATGTCAGGGTGAACAGTGAGCTGCTTCGCGCCACGCAGGACCGGTTTGAGGTTGGCGAGGTGACCCGCACCGATGTCGCCCAAGCTGAAGCAGCGCTCGCCTCGGCGCGCTCCAACCTGGCCTCAAACACCGGTTCCCTGTCGGAATCGCGGGCGCAGTTTCTGGCCGTAATAGGGTTTGAGGCCGTTGATCTGGCCCCACCCCCGCCCGCGCCGGATCTGCCCAAGGCCCTGGCCGAGGCCGAGACGATTGCAATGCGTGAGCATCCTGATCTCATCTCCAGTCGGTTCTCCGAAGAAGCGGCGATGCAGGATGTCGAGCTGGCGCGGTCCGGGCTCAATCCGGTCATCACGCTCAGCACATCGGTGTTTTACCAGGCCTCGGTCGTTGTCGACCGGGGCAACGAGTCCGACAGCACCGGCGCCGACATCCAGCTTCAGCTTCAGGTCCCGCTCTATCAGGGCGGCGAGCTGTCGAGCCTCATCCGCGAGGCGATCGCGCTGCTGGACCAGCGCAAGGGCGAAACCCAGCGCACTGGCCGGCTGATCCGCCAGCAGGTCCAGACCGCGTGGTCTCAGCTCAGCGTGGCGCGTGCCTCGATTGCGGCCAATGGCGAGGAGGTGCGGGCCGAGCAGGTCGCCTTTGAAGGTGTGGTCGAGGAGGCCAGGTTTGGCGAGCGCACAACCCTTGACGTGCTGGAGGCGGAGCAATCTCTGCTCGAGGCCCGCTCGAACCTCGTCTCTGCGCTGCGCGACGCGAATGTTGCGGCCTACAGCCTGCTGTCGGCGATGGGCTTGTTGACGGTTTCGCATCTCGGTCTGGGGGTCGAACCCTATGATCCGACAGAGAATTATGATTTTGTCACGACCAACCCGCCGGATCCGGAAGGGCTGCGGCTGGAGCGGATTCTCGACCGTTGGGGAGATTGATGGCGCGGCCGGTCCTGCACGGGGACGGCCGCAGATTGGAGTGGGCGCGTTTTGCACAGGTGTGGTGATGACTGAGGTGACAGAACCGCCGCGCGGCGAGCAGGTGGACGATGTGCTGGCGGCCATCCGTCGGCTGGTCTCGGCCGAGGAGCAGGAGCGCCGCCGTGCCGCACCGAAGCGGAATGAAGGATCGCTGATCCTGACCAATGAGATGCGCATCGACGTGCAAGACAGTGGTGGCACCGCCACGATGACCGAACGCCGTCCAGCGAATGGTGGGCTGAAGGCCTCGATCGACAGCCCGGTGGAGCGACCCGCGGCACCGGCCCCCAGCGAGCGGCGGCGTATGGGCGTGTCGGGACGCGCTGAGGAGCGCGCAGACCGCACCCCCGCGCTGGCCGGGGACGATCTTGCCGAGCTCGTCCGCTCAATCGTGCGTGAGGAGCTTCAGGGCGAGCTGGGAGAGCGCATTTCCAACAACATCCGCAAGCTGGTGCGCCGTGAAATCGGACGCGCGATCGCGGCGCGGATGGGAGGCGGATAACGTGGCACGGCTAAGCCGGCCGGCGGGGTGATCCGTCGCCCGGTGCCGGACCCCGGGCCTCGACGCGCCATTTGTCAGCCCATCACACCGCGCCGTAACAGGTTGAGCCCGGCCAGCACCAGCACCGCCATGGTTGCACGCCGGAACCGCTCCTGGGGCAGCGCATCCTGCACCCGCAATCCGATCCACATCCCCAGCAGCGCCGGCAGAACCAGCGCAGCCGAAAACTGCGCCGTGTTGGCGTCCAGCAAGCGGGTGTTGGCATGCGCCCCGGTCAGCACCATCGACCCGATGAGGAAGGCGATGCCCTGCACCCGCACCATCTCGACCTTGGCCACCTTGCGGGCCAGCAGGTAGAGCACGATGGGCGGGCCCCAGACGCCCGACAGGCCGCCGAAAAACCCCGCAACCAGGCCAACCCCGGTGGCAACCGCCGGGTTGGGGCCGGGATCGCGCGGTCGCCAGCCGGACAATTGGATGAGGGAGAACAGGGTCACGCCGCAGCCCAGGATCAGGAACAAGGCGCGTTCGGGCAGGATGGCCACAAGCTGTGCGCAGAGGCCGATCATCACCAAAAGCACGGTGTTGAGCAGCCAGAACCGGCGCAGGCTGCCCAGCGCCTCGCCAAGCCCCTGGCGCAGCGCCTGCCAGATATTGGTGATGAGCGAGGGCAGGATGATCGCCGCAATGGCCAGCGGCGCCGGCAGGATCGAGCCGATGCCCGAAATCGCAATCATCGGCAGGGCAAACCCCACCGCGCCCTTTGTAAACCCGGCCAGGCCCATCACCAGCGCTGCTGCCAGAAGCGGCACCCAGCCATATGTCGCGCTCAACAGATCCATGGCGCTCCGGAACCATGCAGCACCCTGAATTGCAACCCTTCGATCCCGCGCGGCAGGCGAGCGCGGTGCAGTGCACCAAAACGGCACGCAATTTAATTCGCGCGACATCAGGCCACGCGACTGATTATTTCTCAACTGGTTGACCGGGCGAAGGCGTCTGACTAGGGTCCGCGGCGAGCCGGATCGATTCCGCACCGCATCATTGTTGTTTTTGGAGGTTTGAGATGAGTGAAGCCGCCCGCAAGGTCGACAGCTCGCCCGTGGTGTCGCCCGTGTTGCCCAACCTGTTGAGCCTTTGTGCACAGGCCGTGCCGCCGGCCGAGGCGGTGCTGGAGGATGCGCGGTCCAGCTTGCGCGGGCGGGTCTCGGCCGGCGCGAAGGTTTCGGGCAAGGCGCTGGAGGCCGAGCAGTTTGCGGCCCATGCGCTCAGCTGGCTTGCCACCTATGTCGAGGCGCTGCGCCAATCGCTGAGCTGGGCGCAGCGTTTGGAGGCCGAGGGCGCGTTCGGTGAGACCGAGGCGCTGATCCTGCAGATCGGCTTTGGCGAGTATCTCTGGCAGATCTATGGCGGCATCCCGATCAGCCAGGGCGAAACGGTGCGGCTTCAGGATATCGGCGTCAGCCAGGAGGGGCAGCGCGCGCTGATGCATCCGGCGGTCATGACGCTGACCCAGACCGGCAACACCGATGCCGCGCGCGCAGCTCTGGCCCAGCTTCTGGTCGATCAGGAGGGTGCGGCGGCGTTCGGGGCCGCGGGGCTCGACGACGAATTCGAGATGATCCGCGACCAGTTTCGCCGCTTTTGCGCCGAGAAAGTGACGCCGCACGCCCATGGCTGGCATCTGCGCGACGAGCTGATCCCGCTGGAGATCATCGCCGAGATGGCCGAGATGGGCGTCTTTGGCCTCACCATCCCCGAAGAGTTCGGCGGTGCGGGGCTTGGCAAGCTGGCGATGTGCGTGGTCTCCGAAGAGCTCAGCCGCGGCTATATCGGGGTGGGCTCGCTGGGCACCCGGTCCGAGATTGCCGCCGAGCTGATCCTGGGCGGCGGCACCGACGCGCAAAAGGCGCATTGGTTGCCCAAGCTTGCCGCGGCCGAGATCCTGCCCACGGCGGTTTTCACCGAGCCCAATACCGGCTCGGATCTGGGCGCGCTGCGCACCCGTGCGGTGCGCGAAGACGGGCAGTACGTGATCACCGGCAACAAGACATGGATCACCCATGCCGCGCGCGCCGATGTGATGACCCTGCTGGCCCGCACCGATCCTGCGACCGACAATTACGCGGGCCTGTCGATGTTCCTGGCCGAGAAGCCGCGCGGCACCGATGCCGAACCGTTTCCGGCCGAGGGGATGACCGGCGGCGAGATCGAGGTGCTCGGCTATCGCGGGATGAAGGAGTATGAGCTCGGGTTTGACGGGTTTAAGGTGTCGGCCGAGAACCTTCTGGGCGGCGTCGAAGGCCAGGGCTTCAAACAACTCATGGCGACCTTTGAAAGCGCCCGGATCCAGACCGCGGCCCGGGCCATTGGGGTGGCGCAGAACGCGCTCGACCTTGGCCTGCGCTATGCGCTTGATCGCAAGCAGTTCGGCAAGCCCCTGATCGCCTTCCCCCGGGTCTATGGCAAGCTGGCGATGATGGCGGTGGAAATTGCGTTTGCCCGGCAGCTCACCTATTTCTCGGCGCGCGAAAAAGATGCCGACCGGCGCTGCGATCTGGAGGCGGGCATGGCCAAGCTTCTGGGCGCGCGGGTCGCCTGGGCCTGCGCCGACAATGGCCTACAGATCCATGGCGGGAACGGCTTTGCGCTGGAATACCCGATCAGCCGGGTGCTCTGCGATGCACGGATCCTGAACATTTTCGAAGGGGCGGCCGAGATACAGGCCCAGGTCATCGCCCGGCGTTTGCTCGAAACCGCGCGCAACTGAGGGGGCTGCCGCTCGGTCCCGGCCCGCAGGGGCTTCTCGGTCCTGCGGCGCGGGGCCGAAATACCGGGCTTGCGGGATGCCCGGCTTGCGGCTACCCAAAATGGGCTGTGTCTCGGGAGGACCGCCCATGAAACTTCGCCTGCCGCGTCCCTTGATTGCGGCCGCTGCCGCTGCGACTGTCCTTGCTGCCTGCGACGCATCCCCGCCGGCGCCCGAAACCCCGCCGATCACCCGGTTGGGCGACACGCCCTGGCGGTTGGTGTCGGTCGCGGGCAACGATGTCGGGTCGGTCGATGTTGTGCTGCGCATTGCTGGCGGGTTTGTCTCCGGCAAAGGGCCGTGCAACAGCCTGACCGCCAATTATCTTGGCGAAGCGCCCGAATTTCAGATCGAAGCGATGGCCACGAGCAACACCACCTGCGATCGCCGCGGGCTGGAGAATCGCATTTTTGAAGCCTTGCTGGACGCACGGTCGGCGGTTGTCGCCAATGAGACGCTGACCCTCAGCGGGCCGGATGGAGAGGCGCTGGTGTTCCGCCCTGCCGCGTGAGGCGGGCAAGCAACCTGTCGCGCGCCGGCGGCAGACCGGGCCGTTCCAGTGCGGCACCCAGCCAAGCATCGAGGTAATGCCCGGTCAGGTCGAGTGCCTGGCGCAGCGCGTCGGCATCGTCAACCGGCGGAGCCGCGGCGGCACTGCTGGCATCTGCGGTCTGACGCTCCTCCGGCTCGCGCGCCGTCAGGAAGGCAGGCAACGGGCGGAGCTGCGCGGCCGGCAGGTCTTGGGCAGCCCGGCCCGACACCGCCCGACCCGACGCAAGCTCGATATGGCTGAGCCCGCTCTGTGCTCCGGTCAGCGCGCAACGTGTCAGATCGGGGCCGAAGCCCAAATCGCGCAGAAGCGCAAGCTCCCAACGGGCATAGATCATCGGCCAGGCCGGGCCACCCAACCCGTCCAAGAGGCCGATCGTTGCGCTGTAGAGCCCGGGATGCGGCTCGCGCTCCGGCAAGGCCCAGCTCAACAATGCCGTCACTGCGGAGAGTGCAGCCAATGCCGCGGGATCGTCAAAGAGTGCCGCGGCGCGCGCGCGCATCGGTTCGACCCGGTAGGTTCCGATCTGATCGGCCAGGCGCGCCCGCCAGGTCACCGCCAGCTGCGCGCCGGGTTGAAGCACCGGGGCAAGCCGCCGCCCCGCGCCGCCCGGCACGAAGCCCGCATGCCGGCCCTGGGCATGGGTGAACAGCTCGACGATGGCGCCCGACTCGCCATGCCGACGTCGCGCAATCAAAACCCCCTCGCCGCGCCATTCCATGGTCACAGAAACTGCGGCAATGTACGAAGGCCGGCAAGCCCGCTGTCGCAAACATCGGCGCGGCATTGGGTTCGACCGGACGTGGCGCGCCATGGACACTGGGAGCGCTGCGCATGACTGTCACAGCGCATCGCCAGGCCGGCAGCTGTGTGCAGTTGGCATGGCTGGCTGCCCTGGGCCGCGTCGTGGCGGCGGCGGTTTGCGCCAGCACGGCCGTGGCGCCTGCCGTTGCGCAAGCGCCTCTCCCGATCGAGCGCTTGCAGATCGTGGCGACCCGTTTGGGTCCGGCAACCACCGAGGCGTGGCTCGTTTTTGGGCCAAACGGCGATGTCACTGGCAGCACCGGCTGCAACAGCTTCCACACCCGTGCCGAGATCGCCCCCGCCGCGCCGCCGCTCGCCGGCCGGCTGCTCTTCATCGGTCCGATGCGCGCCACCGAACGCGCCTGTATGGACCGCGCATTGGCCCAGCAGGAGCGGGCAATCTTCGATGCCATCGCCACCACGGCCGGGTATGCGGAAGACCCGGGAACCGGGCGAGTGACGCTGCACAACCGAGGGGGAGAGGTGGTGCTCGAGCTCATACCGGCGCCGTGACACTGACGCGTGTGGCATCCGGGTTCCCGAGACCGACCGCCGATATGCGAGAAAAATGACCCCCGTGCCGCGGATTTCGGTGGTCTCGCCGCCGGCGAAGCGATATCCCGCCGGTCCAGTCCTTATTTGGTTTCCGGGTGATGCCCATGCTGGTGTTCAGGTCGCAATGCCGTCTTGCCTGCCTTTTGGGGCGGAGCCTTCTTGTCGCCCTGCTGGCGCTGGGCCTTGCCGCATCAGGCTTTGGATCGGCACGCGCCGAGACCCCGCAGACGGTGGCCATTATCGGCGACAGCATGGCAAAGGGCTATTGCCGCGGGCTGAGGCGGCATCTGAAGGGCAATGACGGGTACCGGATCAAGTGCTGGTCGCACCCTTCTTCGGGCCTGACGCGCCCCGATTTTCTGAACTGGGACGACAAGCTTGCGGGGTATCTGGAGGGTGAAAAGGTCGACATCGCCGTGGTCGCCTTCGGCGCCAATGATGCCCAGCGCATGGTGCTTGACGACCAAATCCTCGACTTCACCGACGAGGCCTGGGCTGCGGCCTATGGCGCGCGCATCGACCGGATCATCGACCAGCTTGAGGCGCATGGCGCGCAGATCATTTGGGTGGGCATGCCGATTGCACGCAGCGCCCGATATTCGCGCAAGATGGACCGGCTCAACGCGATTTATGCGCAGCGCATGGCGGCCCGCGATGTGCCGTTTCTGTCGATCTGGGAGGCCACCCAGGATGCCACCGGCCGCTACAGCGCCGCGCTGCCCGACGCCAAGGGCCGCACCCGCGTGATGCGCGATGGCGACGGCATCCACTTTACCGGTGCTGGCGAGGCGCTGGTCAGCTGCCTGGTGCTAGGACGCTTCCCGGGGGTCAGCGACCCGGGTGACCTCGCGCGCACCTGCTAGGGGCGGCGGCGCGGGGATGCTCTTTCACACCTCGCTTTTTGCTGCCTTCTTTCTGGCCGTCTTTGCCATTGCCTGGGGGCTGCGCGGCCGGCCCAGGCTGCATCAATGGGCGCTGGTGGTCGCATCCTTCGTATTTTACGGCGCCTGGGATTGGCGGTTCATGTTCCTTTTGGCGGGCAGCGCGCTGGTCAATTGGGCGGCCGCGCTTCGGATCGGCGCGCTGGCGGGCCGGGCCAGGCGGCTCACGCTGATCGCGGCGGTTGCGGCCAATCTGGCCGTGCTGGGCAGCTTTAAGTATTTCGACTTCTTCATCGCCTCCTTCAACGCGCTGCTGCTCGATCTGGGATTTGCCGGAGAGTTGCCCTTTGCTGCGCTGATCCTGCCGGTGGGGATCTCGTTCTTCACCTTTCAGGGCATCTCCTACCTGGTCGATGTCAATCGCGGCGATGTTGCCGCCTCGGGCCCGGTGGTCGAGGTGCTGCTTTTCATCAGCCTGTTCCCACAGCTTGTTGCGGGCCCGATCATGCGGGCCGCCAGCCTGTTGCCGCAGATCCGCGCCCATGGGCGGCCCGAGCAGGGGACCCGCCATCTGGCGGTGGGGTTTGCCGCGGTGATGATTCTGTCGGGCCTTTTCAAGAAGCTCGTTTTGGCCAATTACATCGCCTCGGATCTGGTCGATGATGTGTTTTTCGACCCGGGCGCCTATGGCGCCGGCGATCTGCTTTTGGCCGCCTATGGCTATTCGGTTCAAATCTATTGCGATTTTTCGGGCTATTCGGACATGGCAATCGGCCTGGCAGCGCTTTTGGGCTTCACCATCCCGATCAATTTCAATCAGCCCTTTCGCGCGGTCTCGATGCGCGAGTTCTGGCGGCGCTGGCACATCTCGCTGTCGACCTGGCTGCGCGACTATCTCTACATCCCGATGGGCGGCAGCAAGGGCGCGGCCTGGCGCACGCGGCGCAACCTCTTCCTGACCATGCTCCTGGGCGGTCTCTGGCATGGTGCTGCCTGGACCTTTGTTCTGTGGGGGGCGCTGCACGGTGCGTTCCTGGTGGCCGAGCGGGCGCTGGGGCGGGTGATCCGGCTGGGGCGGCTGCCGGCGCTGCTGATCACCTTCCATCTGGTTGTGCTGACCTTCGTGATTTTCCGGATCGAGAACCTGCCGCTGCTGTGGGAATATCTGGGCGGGCTGGCGCGCTGGGACCAGCCGGTCGAGCTCGCCACACCTTTCATTGCAGCCCTGATCGCACTGGGCCTCGGTCTGCATTTCACGCCCCCGGGCCTGCCCGCCGCGCTGGCGCGCGGGCTCGATGCGCTGCCATGGCCGCTGATCGGGCTGGTCTCGGGCCTGGTGCTGGCGGTCATCGCGGCGATTGCACCCAGCGAGGTCACGCCCTTTATCTATTTCCAATTCTGAGCGGGAGGAGGCAGATGACACCGCCTGATCCACAGGACCCACCCGGGCGCGGCGTGCCGGTGGCGCGGGTGGGGATCGCACTTGCCCTGGCGCTTGGCATCGCGCTGGCGCTCAACCCGGATCTGCCGCTGAATTGGGCCTATGACACCGAGCTGCCCGAAACGGTATCGCTGGCACTGATCGACTGGGCCGAGGCCTATCGGGGATGGGCGCAGAATATGGGTCTCGACGCGCTCAACGCCTGGGCCGAGGCAACGATCGAGGAGCTGCGTTACCCGTAGTCCTGGGATCGATCCGCGCCGAACCGTGCGCCGATGCGGGCGCGCAGCCGGTCGCGGGTCACCCGATAGGCCGCCAGGACGGCCTCGCCCGCCCCGTCAGGATAGACCGGCGGTGGGATCTCCCATTCTTCGACCGCATCGGCAAGCAGCCTTGCATGGCGCGCAGATTCAGCCGACAGCGCCACGATCAGATCGAACCCTTCCAGCGTTTCGCCGCGGGCGGCCATCTCCTCGAAGCTTCGGACCTGGTGGCGGGTGAGCACGACCCCGATCTCGGCGCAGACCGCGACCGCGACCGCGTCGATTTCAACATCATGCACCACGCCCGCCGATTGGATATGGGTGCCCGGACCGCAAATCAGTTTTGCGATGCCTTCGGCCATGGGCGAGCGCAGCGCATTGTGGTCGCAGCAAAACAGCACCGAGCCGGGCCTGTCCGTCGCCGGGCGCCGCTCATGCATCCTCATACGCCTCCCGGATGCAGGGCGCAGATCAAGGTGAAAAGCCGCCGCGCCGTGGCCATGTCGATCCGCGCCTTGCCGGCAAGCCGCGCCTGCAACAGCTCCGAACCCGCATCATGGATTGCCCGGCGGGCCGTATCGATGGTCTCGATCTCGGCTGGCGGCAAACGCCGCACCGCATCGCGGTAGCTTTCGCAGATCTGGAAGTAATCCTTCAGGATCTGTCGAAACGACCCGAGGGCGAGGGCAAACGAGGCGGCAGGCTGCCCCTTGGGGCAGGCGAGCTCGAAGCTCAGCGATCCGCCGCGCTGCGACAGGCGCAGGCCATAGGGCCCGTCCGGGGCCGGTGGCGGCAGCGCAAAGCTGTTGGCTTCGGTGAGATCGAAGAGGGCGACGCGCCGCTCCTGCTCAAGCTCGGGCGGCGGCACCGGCAACCCGGTCTCGTCGATCTCGACGGTTGCGAGCCGGCTCATCGGCGGTCGCCTTTGCCCGCACTGCCCTTGGCACCGTCTTGGGCGGGTTCGGTGGGTCCGGCGCCGTCGAGCCGGGCGCGCACCGACAGCGCATGCGCCTCCAGCCCTTCGGCCCGCGCCAGCGTTTCGGCCGCGGGGCCGAGGCTTTGCATCGCCGCCGGGGTCATGGCCGACAGGGTTGTGCGCTTCATGAAGTCGAGCACCGACAGGCCCGAGGAGAACCGCGCGGACCGCGCCGTCGGCAGCACATGGTTGGGACCCGTGATGTAATCGCCCATCGCCTCGGGCATGAGGCCTCCCAGAAAAATCGCGCCGGCATGGGTGATACGCGCGGCCAGCGCCTCGGGATCAGCCACACAAAGCTGCAAATGCTCAGCGGCAATTCGGTCGGCGAGCGCTGCCGCCTCGCTCAGATCGCGGGTGACGATCACCCCGCCATGGGTTGCCCAGCTCACCCCGGCGATCTCGCGCCGAGCCAGCGTTTCAAGCCGCGCCTCGACGCTGCGCATCACAGCCGCGGCATGGGCGGCATCCGGCGTGAGCAGGATCGACTGTGCGGTTGCATCATGTTCGGCCTGGGCCAACAGATCCAGGGCAAGCCAGTCGGGCGGGGTGCTTCCATCCGATATGATCAGCACCTCCGACGGTCCTGCGATCATGTCGATGCCGACGCGGCCGAAAACCTGCCGTTTTGCCGTCGCGACATAGGCGTTGCCCGGCCCGGTGATCTTGTCGACGGCCGGAATGGTCTGGGTGCCGAAGGCAAGCGCGCCGATCGCCTGGGCACCGCCGATGCGGTAAACCTCATCGACCCCGCTGAGGCGGGCGGCCAGCAGGACCAGCGGGTTGAGTTGCCCGTCCGGGGCCGGCGCACAAATGGCCACGCGCGGCACGCCGGCGACCCGGGCCGGCACGGCGTTCATCAGCACCGAGGATGGGTAGGAGGCAAGCCCGCCCGGCACGTAAAGCCCCACCGCGTCGAGCGGCCGCCAGCGCCAGCCCAGCGTCACGCCGGCCGGGTCGCGCCAGGTTGCGTCTTCGGGGCGCTGACGCGCGTGATAGGCCTCGATCCGTTCCGCGGCGATGGCAAGGGCTGCGTGTTCGGCGGGCGGGACCGTCGCACAGGCGGCCTCGAACTCCTCCGGTGCAACACGCATCTCCGCCGCGCCCAGTTCCAGCCGGTCAAAGCGCGCTGTGGCCTCAAGCACGGCCGCGTCGCCGCGCGCCGCGACATCGGCAAGGATCGCCGCCACCGACGCCTCGACATCGGGATCCTGACCGTCGCGCGCAGCCAGAAGCCGCGCAAAGGACGCCTCAAACCCGGCGTCGCGCGTGTCGAGATGGTGGGGCATCGCCTGGTTCCTGCCTGCGTGCTGTGCGGTCTAGGGGGCGACATATCCTGCCGCTGCGCGCGGCTCAAGGCCAGGGCCGGCCCCGATGGGCACAGGTCGCCGCATCCTGGCCAGCGGCCGGGTGGCGGGACTGGGCTAGGCTGGGCGGCAGCCCGGCTTTAACTGCTGCGCTCAGTCGATGGACAGGACCTGGAAGAGCGCGTCTGCAAGACCCGCCTTCAGCGGATGGGCGCTGGTGCGGGCCAGCGACAGCGGCGTCTGCCCGCCGCCATACATGCGCGCCTCGGCGGTTTTGCTGGCACCGGCCGCGATCAGCGCCGCGGCGATCTCCACGGCATTGAGCGGGACCCGCTGCCGGTGCGTCTCGACGCCATTGGCCCCCAGATAGTGCAACAGGGTGGCGCCATGGCCAAAAGCGGATCTTTGGCGCACCAGATCCGGCGTTTCACCAAGCAGGGTGACCAATGTCTCCAGCTCTCCGGCCAGCATGGTCTCAAGCGCCTGTTCGAACCGCGCATCGGGTGCCAAGGCTCCGAGCGTTGTCACTGCATCCCAATCTGAGAACCCGTATTCGCGGGACAGCGTCACCCGCGCATCGGCATCATCGAAGACCGCGGACATGACCCAGTCCAATGTCTTCCCCGCCGCGGCGGGCCACCAGCTCATGATCTGCACGCGAACGCGCGGGTCGCCGGCGCTGTGCGCGGCCTGTAGGGTCGCCGCCTGCTGCGCCACCTGGTCGCGCACCGGCATGCCGAGGAACGCGAGGTCCTGCACATATGGGTGCAGCGCCATCATCTCGGCGATTTCGGGGGCGATGTAGACGGGCGTCATCCCCAATGGCTCCAGCTGCGGTCGGGAGGCTGGCGCTGATCCTACACCGATTGCGACGCGCGTGCGACCCAAGCGCCCACATTCTTCGGAGCCAGCGCGAACCGACGCCCAACTGCCTTGGCGAACCGCCCCATCGATCTGCCGGTCTCAAAACAGGGATCAAACCTGTGACCGCGTTGAAGATGTGCATGAATGTTCGCCTCGACCGCTCTGCTTGCCCTTGAAGCGATGCTTGCGGGGGCTGCCGCCCGGGCGCTGGAACTGAGTGCCCGCCGCGCAGAGCTGAGCGTCGATCGAAAATCCGCGGGACAGTTCGTCTCCTCCGCCGATACCGAGATCGCGCATCGGCTTCGCGAGGAGATTTCTCGCATCTTTTGGCGATGTGCCGATCCTTGGCGAGGAAACCGGTGGTGGATTGCGCGCGGATGCAACGGGTTGGGCAATCGATCCCACCGACGGCATTTCGAGTTTTCTGCTGGGGTTTTCCGATGTGGGGCATCTCGGTTGGGTATCTTGAACAGGCCCGCTCCACGCTTGGCGCGATCGCGCTGCAGGAGCTCAATCTGCTGGTCTCGGCCCGTGACGGGCATGGCCCGCGTGTCAACCAAGCCCGGCCGGAGCTGGCATTCGCGCGCCCTCAATCAGGGTGATGGCCCTGGGCGAAAACGCGTATGAAGCCGGACCTGTCACAGATCTGGCCGAAGCGCTGCCAGGAAGGCTTTGCGGTCGTCAGGTATCGCTGCGCGACCTTCGCGCTGGTCCAGGCGGCGTTGGGTCGGTTGAGTGTCAATCGGCAATGACTCGTGACCCCTTATCGGCGCCCAAAATTGATCCACCGGAGATGAGCTGGCCCGGCGCGGCGTAGTCC
>JBCDDO010000016.1:0-13983 GCA_039180245.1 Pseudomonadota bacterium
CCATTCAGGCGGCCGTCGATGGGATCTCTCCCAAGGGCAAGACACCGCTTTCCGCGGCCGTGATCGCCGCGGCAGAGGCGCTCAAATATGGCGAGGAGGCCGCGACCGTGATCCTGGTCTCGGACGGGCGCGAGACCTGCGAGCTCGACCCCTGCGCTGTGGGCCAGCAGTTGGAGGAAACCGGGGTGGGCTTCACCGCCCATGTCATCGGCTTTGACGTGACCGCGGCCGAGGACCGCGCGCAGCTTCAATGCCTGGCCGAAAACACCGGCGGGCGGTTCCTGACGGCCTCGACTGCCGAGGTGTTGAGCGAGGCGCTGGCCGAGGTCAGCGCCCCGGCGGTGCCGGAGCCGCCGGCGACGCTCGACATGGTGTTCACGGCAACCGATGGCGAGGGCGGGCCGGTGCTGCGCTCGGGCCTGATCTGGACGCTGACCAACAGCGACACGGGCCAGGATGTGCTTGCCGGCTTCGAGGTGCCAGATCTGCGCATCTCGCTGGCGCCCGGCCCCTATCGCGCCACTGTCATCCGCAAGGCCGATGAGGCCGAAGCCACGCTGGAGCTCACGGTGGCCGAAGACGCGTCTCGCGAGATCGTGCTGGCGCTGGCCTCCTCCACCCCGCCCGCAACCGTTGCCGGCCCGGCCGCGGCGCCGGCGGGATCGACAATTGCGGTGACCTGGACAGGCCCCAATGAGGAGGGCGATTTCATCGTCGTGGTCGCACCCGACGCAGCCGATGCCCAGTCGATCAATTACAGCTACACGCGCGACGGCTCGCCCCTGGCATTGGTCATGCCGCCCGAGCCCGGCAGCTATGAGCTGCGCTATTTGCGCCGCGACGGCCGGCAGGTGCTGGCCCGCCAGCCGATCGAGGCCACCGCCCTGGCCGTGACGCTGACCGCCCCGGGGACCGCGCAAATCGGCGCTGCGATTGCCGTGCAGTGGACTGGGCCGGATTACAAGAACGACTATATCGCGGTGTCGCAGCTTGACGATCAGGACGGCCGTCAGATCAATTACAGCTACACCCGCGACGGCACACCGCTGATGCTCACGATGCCGGCCGAGCCTGGAACCTATGAGATCCGCTATGTGCTGGCCCAGGACCGCACTGTCATCGCCCGGCGACCAGTGACCGTTGAGGCGGCCGAGGTCACCCTGGCGGCACCCGACACCGCCATTGTCGGCGCCAATGTGATCGTGCAATGGCAAGGCCCCGATGAGCGCAATGATTACATCGCGGTCGCGCGGCCCGACGCCCCGGGCAATCAGCAGGAAACCTACAGCTACACCCGCGACGGCATGCCCTTGCAGCTGCAGATGCCGTCGGAGCCCGGAACCTATGAGATCCGCTATGTGCTGGCACAGGGCCGCACGATCCTGGCCACCCGGCCGGTTGAGGTGACCGAGGTCTCGGCCACGCTGGCCGCCCCGGCCACAGCCCCGGCTGGCGCCACGGTCACCGTGACCTGGGAGGGGCCCGATTACCGCAACGACTATATCGCGGTGTCGCGGCCCGATGATCCCGGCAACCGGCAGGAAACCTACAGCTACACCCGCGACGGCAAACCCCTTCAGCTGCAAATGCCATCGGAGCCCGGCAGCTATGAGATCCGCTATGTGATGGCCCAAAACCGGCGGGTGATCGCGCGCATTCCGGTGACGGTGGATGAGGTGACCGCATCGCTGACCGCGCCCTCCACGGCCAAAGTCGGTGAGCCGGTGATCGTTCAATGGGAGGGTCCCGACTATCGCAACGACTACATTGCCGTTGCACGCACAGACGATCCGGGCAACCGACATGTCACGTACACCTATACCCGGGATGGCGCGCCCTTGCGGCTTGCCATGCCGCCCGAACCCGGCAGCTATGAAATCCGCTACATCCAAAGCCAGGGGCGCAGGATCCTTGCCGCGCAAACCATCGAAATTGCCGATATCGAGATCTTCTTTGACATGCCGAACACCGGCAAAGCGGGCGAGAGATTGCGCGTGGATTGGGTCGGGCCCGACTATCAGAACGACTACATCGCGATTGCGCGCGCGGACGCGCCAGACAACCAGCAGGAAAGCTACACGCGCACGCGCGAAGGCTCGCCCCTGCTCATCGACCTTCCGGACACGCCGGGCGTCTATGAGCTGCGCTATGTCATGAATCAGGGCCGCCGGGTGCTGGGCCGCGCCGAAATCATCGTGGAGTAGGCGGCGGCGCGGGCTCGAAGCTGCGGGCACACTCGCGGCGCACGACAGGGCGCGCCGCGCGGCTCTATATGCGCTGGATGCCCCCTGTCTACAAGAAGACGCTGTCATCAAGTGAGGCGATATCAGTGTTGAGGAAGTAAATGACCTGATCAGCATAATCCGTAAATAAAAAACTCACCTTAACGGTGATACCCTGTTGCAGGATATCGGTTGCCTGTGAAAAATATTTCATCTTTTGGAAGCCAAAATCCAATCGTTCTTCACTTGGATCAAAATCGCCAATTATTGCCTTACGTCATGGATTCACACTATTGGCCTCAAAGTCAAAAGTGTCGCCGCCTTCGCCACTATATCCAGTTGCGATCCGCCCAAGATTGAGAACACCATCGCCTTCTCGGCCATAGGCCATGCCGGCAACTGCCCTGGATACGTCTTCATTGAGGGCAATATTGTCACGACTAGGCCCGGCTCTGACAATTACAGCGTCATAGGCTTGAATCTGGTCGTTGCCATCGCCCGCAAAAATGGTCGTATCCAGCGCTTCCTGGCGGGTAACCGTGATGCGGTCGCCGCCAGCCCCCCATGCAACTTCCCTGCCGCGCCGGCCACATCAAAGAAATCTACTCCCACATCGCCATAGAAGTCTGCTGGCCGCCGGTCTCGTCCAAATCGAACAGATCGCCGCCGCCACCGCGATAGATTATGTTTGAATAGCTCGACCGGACTGAGTCTTCGTCGCCCCCAAGAAAAATCTTCGCTTCCCCCCGAATAATGTGTCGTTTCTTGCCAATCCCAGCAGGGTATCGTCGCCCGAAGTGCCGAAAAGGGTATCATCGCATTGTGATCCAGATATTCTCGCCATACTCGAACTCAACATCAATTGAAGACCTCATTAAGCGGAGCAGTTTCCGATGATTCAGTAAGAGTTTTTTTGGGAGTTTTTTCATCAAACCGGGGGTCACAATTCTTGTGAGAACCACGCGTGATTTAGTCTCGCCCTGTCGAGCGGCCAAGCATCATGTTGTAGAGAGCTCGCAGCCGGTCCGAATGCGTGAGCAATTTTGGTAGGCCCGGAGGGATTCGAACCCCCAACCAAACCGTTATGAGCGGTCTGCTCTGACCGTTGAGCTACGGGCCCGCCAAGCCATTGGGTTGTGGCACCCCCGGCCGCGTGCCGTCAAGCAGCGGCTCGACCCAAGTGGCGCGTATCGGCTGGAGCAGCCGCTGCGGGGTTGTCTTCGCGCGATGCCTCTTGCACACTCACCGCGCAGAACGGGACCGAACGAATGATACCGGACAAGACGTTTTTCCGCCAGATCCACTGCCTTGCCGCGCTTGACGACAGCGCGCTCGACCGGGTTGCCGCTGCCTGCCGGGCCAGCGTGGTCGAGCCCGGCACGGTGCTGATGTACAAGGGTGAAAAGGACAACAGCGTTGTTTTCGTTCTGTCGGGCCGTGCCCGTGTGGCCATGTATACCAGCGCCGGTCGGCTGGTGCATCTGGAGGATGCGCTGCCGGGCACCGTTCTGGGCGAGATCGCGGCGATTTCCAACACCACCCGCTCGGCCACGGTCGAAACCTCCGAAACCTCGCTGATCGCGCGCATGTCCGGCGACAGTTTCGTGCGTTTTTTGCGCACCGATCCGGAGATCGCGATCGGGCTCTTGCGCGCTGCGCATTCGCGCCTGCACCTGTTGACCGAGCGGTATTATGAGACGACGTCGCTGTCGGTTCAGGGCCGGCTTCATGCGGAATTGCTGCGGCTGAGCGGGCGGCCCGATTATCAGGCCAACACCGCGCGCATCAAGCCGCACCCCACCCATGAGGAGATCGCCAATCGCATCGGCGCACGGCGGGAATCGGTGGCGCGCGAATTCTCCCGGATGACCAAAATGGGCCTTTTGGCCAAGCGCGGGCGCGAGCTTGAGATCCGCAACTACAAGATGCTGGTCGACCTGGCCCAGGCCGACAAACAGGCCTGACACCGCCCAACGCGGCAGAGAGGACGCCCGATGTCGGATCCCGAGCCCCGCGCGCCGGTGACCTATGCCGATGCAGGTGTGAATGTTGCGGCCGGCGATGCGCTGGTGGCGCGCATCGCGCCACTTGCCGCTGCAACCGCGCGCCCCGGGGTGATGGACCAGTTGGGCGGGTTCGGCGCGCTCTTCGACCCGGCCGCGGCGGGGTATCGCGACCCGGTGCTGGTTGCCGCCACCGATGGGGTGGGCACCAAGCTTCGCCTTGCGATCGACACCGGCGATCTGCAAAGCGTGGGCATCGATCTTGTCGCAATGTGCGTGAACGATCTGCTCTGCCAAGGCGCCGAGCCGCTGTTTTTCCTGGACTATTTTGCAACGGGCGCCCTTTCGGTCGACGAAGCCACGGCGGTGATCGGCGGGGTTGCCGAGGGCTGTCGCCTCGCCGGCTGCGCCCTGATCGGGGGCGAAACCGCCGAGATGCCCGGTATGTACAAGGCGGGCGATTTCGATCTTGCGGGCTTTGCGGTCGGGGCGCTGGAGCGCGGCACGGCTTTGCCGCGCGGGGTTGCGCCGGGCGATGTGCTGCTTGGCCTTGCCGCATCGGGCGCGCATTCCAACGGCTATTCGCTGCTGCGCCGGCTGGTGACAAATGCAGGTCTGAATTGGGACGACGCGGCCCCGTTTGCAAATCAGCCCCTTGGTGCCACGCTGCTGACGCCCACCCGGATCTATGTCCGTTCGGTTCTGGCCGCGCTGCGCCAGACCGGCGCCGATCCCGCCATCCATGCCTGCGCGCATATCACCGGCGGCGGGATGTCGGGCAACCTTCCGCGGGTTCTGCCGCCGGGCATGGGCGCACGGATCGATCTTTCGGCCTGGCCGCTGCCGCCGGTTTTTGCTTGGGCGCAGGCGGAAGCGGGTCTCGATCAGGCCGGAATGCTGGAGACCTTCAATTGCGGCATCGGCCTGGTGCTTGCGGTCGCCCCGACACAGGCCGAGGCGGTGGCGGCGGCCTTGGACGCGGCGGGCGAGACGGTGCATGTGATCGGCGCCGTCACCGAGACGCCGGGCCTCAGCTGGGCCGGCAGGTTGGCGTGACAGGCGCCAACGGCGCTGCACTGCCGCGTATCGGTATTCTCATCTCGGGCGGCGGCTCGAACATGGCCGCCCTGGTCGCGGCGATGCAGTCCGGCGCGGTGCCCGCAACCCCGGCGTTGGTCATCGCCGATCGTGCCACTGCCGGCGGCGTCGCCCGCGGCCAAGCGCTTGGCGTGCCCGTCACAATTCTGGGCTACAGGGACTTTCCCGATCGCGCGGCCTTTGAGATGGCGCTGGATGCAGCGCTGCAGGCGGCCCGGGTCGAGCTGGTCTGCCTTGCCGGGTTCATGCGCATCCTGTCGCCCGAATTTGTCGCGCGCTGGCAGGGGCGCATGCTCAACATCCACCCTTCGCTTTTGCCGCTATTCCCGGGGCTTCACACCCATGCACGGGTGCTGGAGGCGGGCATGGCGGTGCATGGGGCGACAGTGCACAGGGTCACCGCCGATCTCGATGCCGGGCCGATCCTGGGCCAGGCGGTGATCGCGGTGCGCGCGGGAGACACGGCCGAGCAGCTGGCAGCCCGGCTTTTGCCCATGGAGCATCGCCTCTATCCTGCCGTGCTCGCGCATCTGCTTGGGGGTGGAGAAGGCCCGATCCCATTGATGGAGACAGGCTGAGACGCGAACGGGCCTGAACCGGCTTGGCCGCGGATCCGACTGCGGCTAGGCTTGCCGCATGGCGCGCCCAGTCTCATCGATCCGCAATCTCGGTCCCGCCTCGGATGCGTCCTTTGCGCGGGCCGGGCTGACCACCGCCGATGCGGTGATCGCGCTTGGGGCGGAGGCCGCCTATACGCGGTTGCTCGCTGCCGGGTCGCGGCCGCATTTCATTGCGTTTTACGCGTTGGCCATGGGGCTGCAGGGCCGCCCTTGGAATGACTGCCAGGGCGAAGAGAAGGCCGAGCTTCGCGCCAGCTTTGATCGGATTGTCTCGGCCGCGGAAGCCTCGCTGAACCGCAGCAAAGGGCCGCCCTCCGGCATCGAAGCGGCGCTCGACGCGCTGGGCGTGCGCGGGGGCTGACCCTGCCAGCCGGCCCGGAACCGCCGCGGTGGGCGAGGCTCGACAAACGCGCGGCCAGGGCCGATGATGCAGCGCAACACGGGCTTTGTGGAACGCGGCAATGAACGACATCGATCCCGAACTCCCCAGAGATACAAAGAACCCGGTGCTGGTGACCGGCGCCTCCGGCTTTGTCGCCGGATGGATCGTCAAGGCGCTGCTCGAGGCGGGTCTGACGGTGCATGCAGCGGTGCGACGGCCCGACGACACCGCACGGCTTCAGCCGCTCATCGACATTGCGGCGGCAAGCCCGGGGCAATTGCGGTTTTTCGGGGCAGATCTGCTCACCCCGGGCGCCTATGCGGAGGCCATGCAGGGCTGCAGCATCGTCTTTCACACCGCATCGCCCTTTGTCATTTCCGTCACCGATCCCCAGCGCGATCTGGTTGACCCCGCACTGACCGGCACCCGAAACCTGCTCGACACGGTCAATGCCACGCCCAGCGTGACACGGGTGGTGCTGACCTCGTCGGTCGCAGCGGCCTATGGCGATACGATCGACATCCGGGATGCGCCGGGCGGTGTGCTGACCGAAGCGGTCTGGAACACCACCTCCTCGCTCACACGTCAGCCCTATTCCTATTCAAAAACGCTGGCCGAGCGCGCCGCCTGGGAGATGGCCCAAGCCCAGGACCGCTGGCGGCTGGTCACCGTCAATCCGGCCCTGGTTTTGGGACCGAGCGTTCTGGGTGCCTCGACCTCCGGCTCCGACACGCTGCTCAAACAGTTTGGCGACGGCACCATGAAAAGCGGCGCGCCACCGATGGAAATCGGCATGGTCGATGTGCGCGATGTCGCCACGGCGCATCTGCGCGCGGCCTTTGCACCGGGTGCCGAAGGACGGCATCTGATCGTCGCTGAGGTTCGCTCGTTCCTGGCGCTCGGAACAGCGCTGCGCGACGCGTTCGGAACGGCATGGCCCCTGCCGACCCGTGTGGCCCCGAAATGGCTGATCTGGCTCATTGGCCCGATGATCGACCGCTCGCTCTCGCGCCCCTTCATTGCGCGCAATTTCGGCCATGCCTGGCGGGTGGACAACAGCAAATCGCGCACCGCTCTGGGTCTGCGCTATCGCCCCGTGACACAGGCAGCGGTCGACATGTTCCAGCAGATGATCGATACGGGGGCAATCCGGGCGCCTCGCTGAGCCTCTTGCCCGAATGCGCCTTCCCCTTGGCTCCGCTGCACGCGGCGCCTTTCAGAACGGAGCACGCCCATGGCCCTTCTGCATCTCGTTTTCGGCGGTGAACTTGTCAGCCCCGACAGCAAGACCTTCAAGAATGTCGCTGACATCGACCTTGTGGGGATCTACCCCAACTATGCCGCGGCCTATGCGGCCTGGAAAGACGCCGCCCAGCGCACAGTCGACAATGCCCACACCCGCTATTTCATTGCCCATTTGCACCGGCTGATGGATGAAGAGCGCGAGGACAGCGCCGAGCCCGAGGCGTGACCCGGCGCCTGCGGGGCCTGGCATGAACGCCGATCTGGAACAGTGGCAGGTCAGCAAGCGGGCCCTGCGCAGCGCGGGCTCACCGGCGGGCGGCATGGTCGCCGCCCAGCATGTTTTGGCCGCGCGGGCCGGGGCCGACATGCTGGCCCGCGGCGGCAACGCGGCCGATGCGGCCGTTGCAGCGGCTTTTGCGCTGGCGGTGGTCGAGCCTTGGATGTGCGGGCTGGGCGGCTCGGGCCTTGCTGTATTGCACATGGCGGGCGGACCGGCGGAGGTGGTGGATTTTCAGGGTGTGCTGGCCTCGGCCGCCACGCCCGCGGCCTATCCCATCGATCCGGATCTGCCATGGACGATCATGGGGTTTCCCGGTGTGGTGGACCGCGCAAACACGACCGGGCCGCGCGCGGCGACGGTTCCCGGGGCCGTGGCCGGGCTTGCCGAGATCTCGGCACGGTTCGGCCGGCTTGGCCTTGACACAACGCTGGCACCGGCCATCGCCCTGGCCGAGCGCGGGGTGCCGGTTGATTGGTTCGCCACGCTGCAAATCGCCCTCTGTGCGGCCGATCTGGCGCGCGATCCGGGCGCGGCCGCGGTGTTCCTGCCCGGCGGGCACCCGCCCCAGCCCGAGACCGATCTGCCCATGGAGGCGCTCTGCGCGACGCTGCGCGCCTTGGCCGAGGCGGGGCCGGAGGCGCTTTGGGCCGGCGAGACCGGGGCAGCGCTGGCGGGCGATCTTGCCGCCGCGGGCAGCCTGATTTCGCAAGAGGATCTGGTCGCCTATGCGCCCCAGCGCCGGTTGGCCGAAACAGCGCCGCATCGCGATGCGGTCCTGCATCACGGCGGGCCGACCAGCGGCGGCACGCGGCTGGCCAGGTTCCTTGCCCATCTGGCCCGGCATCTGGAGCCGCCGCATCCGCGCAAGGCCGCGCCGAGCGGCGCCGATTGGTGCTGCATTGCCGATGGGCTCGACGTGGCCTGGGCCGAGCATAAGGCTTTGATCGGGCTCGACATGGCACCCAGCGGCGATGCTATGGGGTCGGGACAGGCTGCGGCCGAGGGGCCACCGGGCTGCACCTCCTCGCTTTCGGCCGTCGACGCTGAGGGCAATATGGTCGCGCTGACCTACACCTTGCTCAATCGGTTCGGCGCGGCTTGGCTCTCGCCGCGCACCGGAATTCTGATGAACAATTCGGTGGCCTATTTCGATCCGCGCCCGGGTCGGCCGACCTCAATCGCCGGCGGCAAGCGGATCAACGCGTCCAACATGTGCCCGGTGATCGCCACGCATCAGGCGCAGCCGATTTTTGCACTCGGCGCGTCGGGTGCGAACCACATCATGCCGGCTGTTGCCCAAATTGCCGCGCTGATGCTGGAGTTTGGGATGGATTTGGAAACCGCGCTCAACCATCCGCGGATCGATGCGTCGGATCGCGGATCGGTCCGGGCCGACCCACGGCTGGGCGACAGCGTTTTGGCAGCACTTGCCGCGCGCGGCCCGGTAGAGATTGCCCAGCGGCTGGTTTTTCCGAAGCTCTATGCCTGCCCATCGGGCGTGGCACGCGACCCGGACACCGGCACCTGCATGGGGATCAACGATCCGGCCCAGCCAATGGGCGGTGCGGCGTCGGCGGCGCTGTTTTCGCTGCCGGCAACCGAGGATGCACGGGTCGAGCGGCCCTGAGCGCTAAAGCGCGGCCACACGCTTGCCCAGCCGCGGCAGACCGGCGCGCTTTAGGATCGCCCGCGGGCTTGCGCTGGCATCCACGGCCTGTGCGATCTCGGCCGCGGCCAGGGCAAGCCGCGCATCCTCCTGTGCAAACGCGGTCAGGAACGGATCAGGATCGCTGCGCGACACGCCATGGCGCGACAGGGTGCCGGTGGGAAAGTCGCGATGGTTGCGGGTGATCAGAAACCCGGCCTTTGCCGCCAGGCAGGCGCCCAGCACATGCACGTCATCAGGATCGGGCAGGCTGTCTTCGGGCAGCGCTTCTGGCGCGACAGAGGCTGCGGGAAACGCCGTGTCGAGCTCGGCAAGGTGGCGCCGAATCGCGCGCTCGGCATGTGGGTCGGCCCGGGCGGCCGCGCGCACCCATTCTTCCAGAATGCGCGGCGACCAGACCGGCGCGAAATGCCCCAGTTGCGCTGCGGCCAGCAGGGTCTGGCGCATCACGGGCGGGAACAGCACACAGGCGTCGAGAACGGCCCGCATCACTCCAGGGCCAGGAACAGGGCTTTGAGATAGGCGGTCTCGGCCAGTGCCGGGTGGACGGGATGATCGGGCCCGGCTTCGCCCGTGGCCAGAATGCGCGCCGCGCGCCCGGCCCGGGCGACGCCCTCCAACGATGCGCTGCGAAACCGGGCCAGATCGGCGGCATGGCTGCAAGAGCAAAGCACCAGAAACCCGTTCGGGCCAACCAGACGCGCGGCGGATCTGGCAAGCCGCTCATACGCGCGCAACCCAGCCGCCAGCGCATCCCGATGCGGGGCGAAGGCTGGCGGGTCGCAGATCACCAGATCGAACGCGCGCCCCTCCTCACCCAGCACGCGCAGGGCCTCAAAAACGTCGGCGCGACGTGTCTCGAACCGATCGGCCACCCCCATTGCGCGCGCACCGCCTTCGGCGAGCGCCAGCGCCGGGCCCGAGCTGTCAATGCCAAGCGCCCGGTCCGCACCGGCCGCGAGCGCGGCAAGCCCGAACCCCCCGACATGACAAAAGAGATCGAGCACCTGCCGGCCTGGGGCCAGACGCGCGGCAAAAGCATGATTGGGGCGCTGGTCGAGAAACAGGCCGGTCTTCTGCCCGCCGCGCAGATCGGCCAGATAGGTGGCACCGTTCATGCGCACCGGAATGGGGTCGTTCACTTCGCCGCGCAAAACCTCGGTGCGGCTTTCCAGCCCCTCAAGCTTGCGCGCCCGCCCCTGCCCGTTCAGGATCAGCGTACCGGCGCCCGTCACCTCGGCCACGGCCTGAGCGAGCGGTTCGATGCGCCGGTCAGCCCAGGCGGCATTCGGCTGGATTACAGCCGCCGGACCAAAATGATCCACGATCACACCGGGCAATCCATCGGCCTCGGCATGCACCAGGCGGTAAGGCGGGCCGTCAAAAAGCGCATCGCGCACGGCCTTGGCCCGCATCAGCCGCGCCTGGAACCAGCTTTGACCGATCTCCGCTTTGGGATCGGCGTCAAGCAGCCGTGCTGCGATCCGCGAGGCGGGGTTGAACGCGGCAAGACCGAGCGGGCTGCGCTCGGCGTCTTCAAGCAGGACAACCGTGCCAGGGGCGACGGCGCGACTGCGCCGGTCCATCACGATCTCATCGGCATAAGCCCAAGGTGCAGCGAGACCTGCCGCGCGATGCGCACCGCCGCTCAGCCGGCCGGCTTTGCCAGGGCGCAAGCGAATAATCGGAGGGTCGGCGCGGGATTGATCGGTCACCCGCCCACCCTTAGGCGGGATTGCTCATCGCAGCAAACGCTCAGCGCAGCCCGCCGGGCTGACGGCTTATGCGCGGTGCGCTTTGGTCCCAGGGCGCAGAAGGCCGCGGAAAAACCTGGCGACGATCCGGTAGCCAGCGTTGACATGTGCGGCCACGACATCGGCCCGGTATTGCCTTGCCCGCGCTTCGATCTCGTCGAGTTGGCCGAGGCTGGAGAAATCCTGCATGACGATGTCCTTGTGCTGTTCACTCCCTCCAAGATGTTGTGTTCAACGGGTCTTGTGCAGTGCACAAAATCCGAATGCTGCTATGCAGCAGACGCATGGCTCGCTGGCCGGATCAGATTTTTGGGACAAACATGATCAAGGACGGCCCGTTCACCCTCCGTTAGCCAAATGTACTCATTAAGATCCTAGGAAAAGCGTACATAACCGGGGTTGGGTCTGCGCTGGGTCAGCCGCAGCACGCCCGGCCTGCGTCTCGAAGTCTGGACAGATGAGGGCGGCGGATGGCGACGACACTTCCCGATACGGCGTATCAATCGGTTCTGACCAGCACAGCCGCGCTGTGGCATTCGGGGGGAGGCAGTATCGGCTTTACCTTCGTGCAAAACGTCCCCGACAGCTATATCGAAGGGGATGAGGTTCTGGTCGCGGGCCACAGCTTCGACCTCGATGTCGACCCGACGATCGGCCTTGCCGAAGAGACCATGCTGCGCAGCACCCTTGCCCGGCTGAATGAGGTCGCGGGACTGCAACTCGTTGAACGGGTTGACACGCCCGCGCCGGCAAGCGGGCCGTCCGCGATGGTTGCGGGCCTGGGCGGCAGCGCCGGTTATGGCGAGGTGACTGTGCCCCGCTCCGATGACGGCTATTTCGCCTATGACATCACCTCGATCTTCCCGCAGGGCATCAATGTCTACGGCACCGTCTATGACGAGATGTTCGTCAATACCAACGGCTCGGTTTCTTTCGGAAACGGTATTCTTGCCTATTCGCCGCGGGCGATTGAGGCCGGCTACACGCCGATGTTCGCGCCGTTCTGGGCCGATATCGACACCCGCGCAGGCGCTTTGAAGGGCGATGAAAGCGGTGAGATCCACATTGATTTTGACACGGTGAACGAGGTCATCACCGTCACCTGGGACAGTGTCAATTACTATGACCGGCAGGGCAAGGCGCAAAACAGCTTCCAGCTCCAGCTTGAATACAAGGGCGGCACCAATTTCAACTTGCAGTTCCGCTATGGCGACATCGACTGGGTGTCGGGCGATGCCAGCGGCGGGTCGAACGGCATAGGCGGCACCGTCGCGACCGCCGGGGTCACTGCAGGCAATGGCGCGGCCGGCAGCCATATCGAAATCCCCGGCTCAGGCAAGCAGGGCAAGATGCTGGCGCTTGAAACGACGGTCGGCAACACCGGCGAGGCCGGGTTGTGGCAGTTCAAAAGCCGCGACGGCGACATGCTGATGCAACCGGCCCTGACAAATGCCGCGGCCGAGCCCCAGGCCGATCCCATTGTCGAGCTGGGCGAGATCCTGCTGGGCGCGCTTGATTTCGGCACCGAGGCGGTGGACGTGCTTGCGGTGTCGCCCGGCAGCACGCCAAAGGCGGGCGATGTATGGCTCAACCGCTCTGGCCCCGACTTTTCGGACAGCGGCGGCGCAGGCCAGGCCGCGGCCCTCACAGCACTCGGCAAAGCGTTGGGGCTGTCAAAAACCTCTTCGACCGGCAGCTTGCCCGCGGCCTTCGACACACGCCTTTACACAATGATGTCGGAGGTCCCGGTGCCCGGCCAGGGAAGCGGTGCTGAAGCCGCGCCGCAAACGCCGATGCTCCTGGATATCCAAGGATTGCAAGCCGCCTATGGCGCAAATCTCGACACCCGCGCGGGCGATGATGTCTATTTCGCGCCCGGTGGCACCACACCGTTCACCATCGGGGATGGGCAAACCCTGGTCGCCACGATCTGGGATGCCGGCGGCATCGACACCTTCAGCGCCGCCAACCAATCCGAGCGCGTTGAGATCGATCTGCGGCCGGGGCAGTTTTCCCAGATCGGCGCAGAGTTCGCCAGCATCGGCATTGCGCAGGGGATCAGCGGCCTGCATGCCCGCAGTGCGCTCATCGAAAACGCCATCGGTGGGGATGGCGATGACAGCTTGACCGGCACGGGCCTTGCCAACACGCTGTCGGGCGCGGCGGGCGCAGATCTGCTGCAGGGGCTGGGCGGCGAGGATCTCTTGACCGGCAATTCCGGCGCCGATGAGCTGAAAGGCGGCTCGGGCCATGACCGGCTTTTCGGCGGCGCGGGGGCCGATGTGCTGAAAGGCCAGACCGGCAAGGACCGGCTGATCGGCGGATTGGACGATGACGAGCTTTTCGGCGGCGGCGGGGCCGACATCTTCGTCTTTCAACCCTTTGGCGGCAAAGACAAAGTGCGCGACTTCAAGAACAATGCCGACAAGATCGACGTCGCCGAATTCAGCACCGGTTTTGGCGCAATCACGATCACCGAGATCGAGCGCGGACGGGTGAAGATCACCATCGGGGACGAGCAACTCACGCTGATCGATCAGAACGGCACGCTGCGCGCCAATGACATCACCGCAGAGGATTTCACCGGACTTTTGTAAAGGCCGCGTCGCGCTCAGCCTGGCATCGGGGCGTAGAGCCCGGCGGGCCCGCTCGACGCGGCGGTCGACAGCCAGTGGGCGACATGCTGCGCCACCGAGCGATGGCAGAAGAGCGA
>JBCDDO010000017.1:0-13884 GCA_039180245.1 Pseudomonadota bacterium
GGGCTGATCGCCTCGTCGATCTGCCATGCGTTGCGCCGGGGCGGGTTCGAAGGGCGCATAACCGGCACCGCCCGCTCGCCCGACACGCGCGACCGGGCCCGCACGCTGGGTCTTTGCGAGGTGGCCGAGACCGCCGCGGATGCCGCTGCAGGCGCCGATCTGGTGCTGCTCTGCGTGCCGATCGGCGCCATGGCCGAGGTCATGGAGGAGATCGCACCCACCCTCGCCCCCGGGGCAGCGCTGAGCGATGTGGGCTCGGTCAAGGCAGCGGTGGTCGATGCCGTCGCACCGCTGGTGCCGGACGAAGTCCATTTTATCCCCGCGCATCCTTTGGCCGGGACCGAGCATTCCGGGCCCGATTCGGGCTTTGCCGAGCTCTTTGACAATCGCTGGTGCATCCTCACCCCGCTTGAGGGCAGCGACGGACAGGCCATCGACCGGCTTGCGGAGTTCTGGCGCAGCCTTGGCGCGCAAACCGAAGAGATGGAGGTTGCCCGCCACGATCTGGTGCTCGCAGTGACCTCGCATGCCCCACATCTGATCGCTTATACCATGGTCGGGGTGGCCGATGACATGCGGCGCGTGACCCAGAACGAGGTGGTGAAGTATTCCGCCGCCGGCTTTCGCGATTTCACCCGGATCGCCGCCTCAGACCCCACGATGTGGCGCGATGTGTTCTTGACCAACCGCGAGGCCACGCTGGAGATCCTCGGCCGCTTCACCGAAGAGCTCTTTGCGCTGCAACGCGCCATTCGAACCGGCGATGGCGCGCAGCTCCACGCCTATTTCACCCGCACCCGGGCGATCCGGCGCGGCATCATCGAAGCGGGGCAGGACACCGCCGCGCCGGATTTCGGCCGCGCTGCCCAGCGTGGGGGCGATCTATGATCGTCACGGGCAAAGGCCGCAGACCGCACGGGGGCGTCCGTTCGATTGCGGCGCTTATGCTGACCGGCGCTGTCTTCGTTGGATGGCCGCTTCAGGCCGCAAGGGCGGAAATGACCGTCACGCCCCTGCCCGCACCCGAGGCGTCGACGCGTACTCCAAGCACCGAAAACGCGGCGCCGGCGCAACAACGCCACCGCACGGATCCGATGAACACCGATCCGGCAAGTTCCGATCCAGCCGCCTCGGATCCCGCGCGCCCGTCCGATCCGGCCGCACCGACAGCGCTGCCCGATGCCATCAGAGCGGCCATCGACCGGCCGCAGGAGCGCACGGCCTCGGCTGACGAGGCACCGCAGACCGCGCCGCCGGCGCAAACCGGTCCTGCGGCGGTGGTCGAAACGGAACCCGCCGCCCCGCAGCAAGCCCTGGCACCCGCGCGGAGGCCTGGCACCCCAACGGTCCGCGCAAGTGACCCGGGCCTGGCGACCCAGGCGCCGGACAGCCGCGCCACCAACCCGGCATCTGCGCTGCCGCAGCACGCGATTGCCCGCGTTGCGCCACCGCCGCCGCGCCCGATGTCGATCCGTGCAGCACCCCCCTCCGAGGCGGCAGCGCCGGCCCCGTCCCCGGCGCAATCGCCAGAGCGCGCTCCGGTCAACTCGACGCCGCCGCCGACCCGGCCAGAGGCGCTTGGGCCGACCGGGCGTCGCCCGTCGGGCGGGATGGCCCCGGCATCGACATCGCCTGCACAGGCCGCAATCCCCAGGCGCTATGGGGCCCTGGTCGATTGGCGCTCAGCGACGCTTAAGCGATCGGGACCGGTTTTTGTGGAGTATGCCAGCGATCTGCATGCGCCGACCCTCCTTGAGACATCGTCAGCCCCGCCGCGGCGTTCCGACGCAAGACCGCCTGCTGAATCCCTGCCCGAAGAGACGGTCACGGAGGTGGTCGAGGAGACGGTAGCGGAGACGGCAGCAGAGATGACCGCGCACCCGCCCCAGACGAACGCGCCGGCACTTGCGACTGCCGCGCGGCCCGGGTCGCAGGATCTGCGGCCCCGGCCGCGTCCAGCACGCACCCCGCAGACCCTTGAGATGGCGCAGGACCCCCAGACCACGCCCCGCCGTGCCGTTCCAGCCACGAAGAGCACCCTGCTGACCTCCAAGCTGCCGTTCATGGCCGCCTCGGTCGACGACGTGCTGACTGCGGATGCGCGTTTCGACATTGCGCAGTTTTCCATGGCCGATCGGCAACGACCGGCGCCGATCGCCAGCCTTCCCAGCGACAGCCCTTGGCGGGCAGAGTCCGACCGCACCCCAGGCTGGTCCACCGTGCTGGTTCGCGCCACGCCCCCGGTGCGGGTCGCGACGCGGCCACAGCCCAGACCAGCCGGTCTGCGCCGGTCGCGTGTGCCCGCCCTGGCGCAGGCCCCCACGCCCGTCACCCCCGCAGCCCCGGCACCAGCGCGTCGCACGACCGAAGGGGCACTTTGCAACGATGCCCGGCTTTCGGGATCGCGCCCGCCAGCGGTGACCGCCACCCGGCCCGGATGCGGGATTGCCCGGCCGGTTCGCCTCACCTCGGTCATCGGCATTCGCCTCAGCCAACCGGTCCTGGCCAATTGCGCGCTTGCCCGCAGCTTTGCCGATTGGATCGAAACCAGCGCCCGCCCGGCCAGCCGAGAGCTTTTGGGCAGCGATCTGACCGGATTGACGGTCGCTGCGTCCTACAGCTGCCGCACACGCAACAACCGCCCCGGGGCGCGGCTGTCCGAGCATGCCACCGGCAACGCTGTCGACATTTCGGGGTTTCGGCTTGCCGATGGGCGGCTGGTCACCGTGCTGACAGGCTGGCAGGACACCGCCCAAGGTACGTTTCTGCGCCGGCTGCACAGCGGCGCCTGCCGGCTTTTCGGCACGGTGCTCGGGCCGGCCGCCGACCGTTGGCATCGCGACCACTTCCATTTCGACGCCGCAGTTCGACGCCGCGGCTATTGCCGGTAGCCGGCCGGGCCGAGCGGTCGCGAGAAATCAGGGCTGATCGGCGATCGGCAGAGCTGCCGGCAGCGGCGGTGTGAAGCGGGGCGCTTGCCCGATCGGTATGGGCCCAAGGGCCACACGGCCGCCCGAGAGAAGGAGCGGGACGCGCAGGCCGTCGCCGCCGGACACGACCGCCAAAACAGCCAGACCGCTTTCAAGCTGCTCGCGCAGTGCCGGATCCAGAGCGCCCTGCGCGACGGCAAGATCGAGCGCTTTGCGCCAATTGCGGATCTGCAGATCGAACCGACCCTCCGGGACGCCATTTGCGTCGATCGTCAGCGCACCGGTTGCGGCAATATCAACCTCGCCGAAGCTTAGGGTTGCCCCGTCCAGGGTCATCGCGCGCAGGGCCGACGGACGGCGCCGGACCATGTGCCGATCAAATGGCGCATCGAATGACGCCTGGGCGGAGATTCGCAGCGTTTCCAGCGCCGGCGGTGCGGCGGTGTCATCACCGGGCGCCGGGGCCAAGCGCGCGTTCGACAGCTCTGCAAAGAGATCGTAACGGTGGGCCGCCGGGTCGGCGTCCGGCGCACGCCGCGCTGCCAGCCGTGCCGCATCGAGCTGCAGCGTCCAGCCGGCCTCTCCCTCGATCTGCATCTGCGCGA
Source organism: Pseudomonadota bacterium (assembly GCA_039180245.1). Taxonomy (GTDB): domain Bacteria; phylum Pseudomonadota; class Alphaproteobacteria; order Rhodobacterales; family Rhodobacteraceae; genus J013. The sequence goes on from JBCDDO010000017.1 coordinate 3,536, forward strand.
TTTCGGTCTGCAGCCGGTCGAGCGTGAGGTCCAGCCCAGGCACAAAGACCACCGACCCGCGCCAGCTCTCGGCCGAGAGCCAGGCGGCGGTGCCCAACCGGTCTGGCGGCAGGGCGGTGCGCAGCAGCGGCGGCAGGCGCGCAGCGAGGGTTTCCGACCATGTCACACGGTGGCGCCCGGGCCAGGCGGCGATGATGTGGTTGGGCTGATAGGCCAGGGCAAGGATCTGGAACTCCTCGCTCTCCCATCCCCATCCACGGCCCGGATCGCCCAGGGCGAGACCTTCGATCAGCGTGTCCAGCCGTGCCGGAAAGCCGGTCACGCGCAAGCTGCGGGTCTCTGCAATCCACCCCGCCGCCGCGCGGTTGGTCAGCCAGCCGGTCAGCGCCCGTTCCTTGGCGGTCGCTGCAAACAGCCACCAACCGCTCCAGCCCAATGCAAACAGCACAGTGACCGTCACAAGCACACGAAATCGTTGCATGTTGTTCCTTCTTGGCCCGACCTTTGCGATCATATACCGATGCTCTGCGGGGATCGAGGCGACATGTCACACGACATTTGGGTGTTTGGATACGGGTCGCTGATGTGGCGCCCCGGCTTTGCCTTTGAGGATCGTGCGATTGCCACGCTGACAGGCTATGCGCGCCGGTTCTGCCTGGCCTCGATCCACTATCGCGGCACACCCGATGCGCCCGGTTTGGTTCTGGCACTGGCCGCCGAGGCGGGCGCGACCTGCCAGGGCATCGCGTTCCGCGTTCCGGCCAGCACCGCACCGGATGCCCTTGCGTATCTGCGCGCCCGCGAGCTTGTGTCCTATGCCTATCGCGAGGCCAGGCTTCCGGTCGCATTGCCCAATGGCTCGCAGGTTCAGGCGGTCACCTATGTGGCCGATCCTGCGCATCCGCAGTTCCGCGGCGGGCTCGATTTGCACGGCAAGGCTGAGATCATCGCCCGCGCCTCCGGTCCTGCCGGAAGCAACCGCGCCTATCTGCATGCAACCCTGGCCGAGCTGCACCAGCTTGGCATCGAGGATGCCGAGCTCAGCGCGCTGGCAGCGATGGTCGCACCGCCCTAAGCGTTGTGCGCGTCGGCCCGTTGGTCAGAGGCCCAGGCCCACCCGGCGGCGATGCACGGCAATCTGCGCGGCCACGATGCTCGACCATTCCGCCCCTTCGGTGAGATCGGCGATTGCATCCTCGAGCACCGACAAAGCGGACACAGCCCGTGTGTCCCGGCGCAAGGCGGCGATCACGATCTGCGCCTCGGTGGCCAATGTGGCAACCAGTGGCAGGCCGGCATCGGCGATCATGTCCCGATTGGCAAGAACCGCATCGACCGTGCCGTCGCGCAACGCGTTGGTGCAGGTTGACATGTTGCGCCCGTCAAGCAGGTTTGCCGACCGCGGCAGCAGCCCGGTCTGCTGTCCTGCCGGGCCGAGATAGCTGCGCGGCACGCACACCCGTGCCCCGGAAAAGTCGATGGGCGAGCGCGCGGCGACAAGCGACGAGCCCGGCCGAACGAAAAGCGCCACATCCAAGCTGTGGATCGGTCCGCTGAACACGAATTCCCGGCAAAGCTGCGCGGTGATCGTCGAGCGCAGATCCACAGCGCCGCAATCCGGGCGGAACCAGGGAAAAGACAGCGCCGAGGAGGTCTGGCTGGCCGCAAGGATCGCCGCCTCATCGGGCAAAAGCTGGATCCGAAAGGGCTGGCCCGGCGCACCGGTTTCCAGCGCACGCACGATCAGCTCGGCAAAAAGGCCAAGGCCAGGCTGGCGGGCATCGGCAAAGGGCGGCGTGGTGCCGGTGGTAAGGATGCGAAGGGTTCCATCATCGACCGGCGCCAGCTCGGCCGTGGGCGGCGCCGGCTCGGAGGGGGCGGGCTCGGGCGGCGCCTGTTCAGAGGGCGCCTGTTCGGAGGGCGCCTGTTCGGATGGCGCCGGCGGCTGGATCACCGCCGTGTCGGTCGCCGCGGGCCGGTTGCTGGGCAGACTGCCATCCAGACAGGGCAGCCGCAGCTCAATCCCGATTTCGATGCGATTGGGCGATGCGCCAATGACCCGACGGTTGATCGTGTAGATTTCCCGGAATCGGGCGCCGTCGCCGAAGGCCGTCTCCGCAATCTCGCGCAGCGTGTCGCCCCGCACCACCGTGTAAATCGAACACGCATCCTGCGCCTGTGCGGTGCCTGGAGGCAAAAGGATGCCAGAAATGGCACCGAGCCCCGCAAGCAACAACGCACCCGCTCCGATCGTCCGCCGCCTCGGAAGCATTGTCGTCCCCTTCCGGTCTCACCTGTCCCCGGGTGGCAGTATGAAAGGCCGCAGGGTCCGGCGCAAGGGCCGCCCCAATACCTGAGATCACGCGGGCGGCGTTGGTGCCGTGCTAGATTGGCGCAGGGTCGGTTAAAGCATCACCCGTCGCGCGTCTCGACCATCAGCACCATGCCCTCCGCACGGGTCACGGTGACGGCGGTGCCGGTCTTGGGGCGTGTCGGGCCGGCGAACCGGGCCGACCAGGGCACGCCGTCGATCTCGATGCGGACCCGGTCGCCATCGGTGTCGAGCACGGTTGCCTGTCGGCCCACCAGCCGCGACGCCCGGCTGTTCAATGCCGGCCCGTCCTGCGGCGGCGTACCCAGACGTCCGCGGGCCCAGCGCCCGAGCAATGTGATGCCAAGGGCGAGCACCGCAAAAATGGCGATCTGCGTTTCGCCGGGCAGCGCCGGCGCGGCCCATAAGAGCGCGCCCATGGCCAGGGCGGCGAGGCCCGGCCAGACAACGACGAAGCCGGCAATGAGCATTTCAAGCGCGATCAGGGCGACGCCGAGCGCAACCCAGATCCAGGGCGACATGCCGGACATGGCGTCGAACAGGGCCATCCCGTCAGCTCTTGTCCGACGGGCCGACCGCGGCGCGCGCAAGCTCGGCAATACCGCCCACCGCACCGATGACCGAGGCGGCCTCCAGGGGCATCAGCACGGTTTTTGCGTTTGGCGCTGCGGCAATCGAGGCCAGCGCCTCGGTGTATTTCTGCGCAACGAAGTAGTTGACCGCCTGAACATCGCCCTTGGCGATTGCCGCCGAGACCATCTCGGTCGCCTTGGCTTCGGCCTCCGCTTCCCGCTCGCGCGCCTCAGCATCGCGAAAAGCGGCTTCGCGCCGGCCTTCAGCCTCGCGGATCAGGCTCTCCTTGACCCCTTCGGCTTTCAGGATCGCGGCCTGCTTTTCGCCCTCGGCCTGCAGGATGTCGGCACGCTTGTCGCGCTCGGCCTTCATCTGCCGCGCCATGGCCTCGGTGATGTCGGGCGGCGGCGCCAGATCCTTGATCTCGACCCGTGTGACCTTCACCCCCCAGGGTGTGGAGGCCTCGTCGATCACGCTCAAGAGCCGGGTGTTGATCACGTCGCGGTTCGACAGAACATCGTCGAGATCCATCGAGCCGAGCACCGTGCGGATGTTTGTCATCGACAGGTTCGACAGCGCCCGCTGCAGGTCGCGCACCTCATAGGCTGCGGCCGCCGCATCCACGACCTGGTAAAAGGCCACCGCATCGGCGCGCACCATGGCATTGTCGCGGGTGATGACCTCCTGCCCCTCGATGTCGAGCACCGTCTCCATCATGTTGAGCCGCTGCCCGATCCGGTCAAACACCGGGATCACGAAGTTCAGGCCCGGCCGCAGGGTGCGCGTGTAGCGTCCGAAGCGCTCAACCGTCCATTCCTCGGCCTGCGGCACGGATTTCACCATCAGCCCGATCAACAGCAAAACGAAGACAACGCCGACGATCACGGCCGTTCCGGACGCGCCCAATGTCCAATCGGCGGGCAGGTCGAAGGGCATTCGTGCCTCCTTCGCTACAACACGCCTCATATCGGTGCATAAACTCGAAATGGCAATTGTTCGGCGGCCGGATCTGCGTCTATTGCCACAAGTCGGCAAAGCGTGTGTAACGAGACGGCAACGGTCGCAATCAACAGGTGCGGCCCCACGAAGGATGGGACATGGCGCGCAGTCTGGTGTTGGATCGGGAGACGGATCCCCGCTTCTCGCAACCGATCCGTCAGATCATGGCCATGGTGTTGGTTCTGCTCGCCGTCGGGGGCGGCGTTGCGGCGATCTATGTGCCTGTGCGCACTGTTTTTGAGGCCAATCTCGCGCTGACCGCCTTCATCGCGTCGGTCTTCGTGATCGGCGTGCTGGCAACCTTTTGGCAGGTCTTTCAGCTCTCCTCGGCGGTGAGCTGGATCGAAGGCTTTGCGCTCGACCGTCCCGGGCATGAATTTACCCGTGCACCGCGGCTTCTCGCATCGCTGTCGGCACTGTTGCGCGGCAAGGATGCGCGCAAGCTTTTGAACCCGACCTCCACCCGCTCGATCCTCGATTCTGTCGCAACACGGCTCGACGAGGCGCGCGACATCAACCGCTACATCATCAATGTGCTGATCTTTCTGGGCCTGCTCGGCACGTTTTGGGGCCTGGCGCGAACCGTTCCGGGGGTTGTGGCGATGATCCAGTCGCTTGAACCCGGAGAGGGCGAAAGCGCGGTCGAGATGTTCGGGCGGCTCATGAACGGGTTGGAAGACCAGCTCGAGGGGATCGGCACGGCGTTTTCATCCTCGCTGGTCGGGCTGGCCGGCTCGCTGGTGATCGGATTGCTCGATCTCTTCACCGGGCATGGCCAGAACCGCTTCTTTCGAGAGCTCGAGGAATGGCTCTCTTCGATCACTCGGATCGGCGCGCCCTTGGGCGATGGCGACAGCCCCGGCAGCGACAGCGCCGCTCTGATGATCATGGAGCAGAACGCCCGGCAGCTTGAAAACTTGCAGGAGATGTTCGTGCGGATCGAAGAGAAGCGCTCGGACAGCGACGATCGGCTGGCAGCCCTTGCCGAGAGCATCTCGACCATGACCGAACGGATGGGCCGCCCGCGCGCCGGCGGCCCTGGCAGCGAGCTTGCGCTGCCTGTTTTGGAGCGGATCGCTGCCTCGCAGGAGGATCTGGCCAAGAAGCTCTCCAGCCCCGCGGGCGAAGAGTTCAGCGGGCTCGACAGCGAAACCCGGATGCGGCTGCGCAATATCGACGTTCAGCTTTTGCGGTTGCTGGAAGAGATGTCGGCGGGACGGCAGGAATCCGTCTCCGAGCTGCGCACCGAGCTTAACACGCTGACCCGCACAATTGCCGAGGCGTTGAACAGCCAGGCGCGGCGCTGACCGATGGCGCTGTCGTCGCGCTCCTCTCGGTTCGAGGCAAACGCCTGGCCCGGATTTGTCGATGCGCTGACCGCACTTTTGCTGGTGCTGATGTTCCTCTTGTCGATCTTCATGGTCGTGCAGTTCATGCTGCGCGAGACGATCACCGGGCAGGAGACCGAGCTTGACCGGCTCACCGCCGAGGTGTTGAGCCTGACCGACGAGCTGGGGCTGGAGCGCAACCGCGCGGATCGGTTGGACAATGAATTGCAGGTGGCCACGGCCAATCTGGCCGACACCCAAAGTCTTGACGGCCAGCAGGCATTGATGATCGACAGCCTGACCGGCCAGCGTGACGCGCTGACCGGCGAGCGGGACGCTTTGGCCGAAGAACGCGATGCCGCCTTGGCGGCGCGCGACGCAGCGATTGCCCAGGCCGGCACGCTTGAAACCCAGCTGGCCGGGCTTTTGGCCCGCAATCGAGAGCTCGATGCCGCCCTGGCTTCGGCACGTGCCGAAGCGGTGGCTTCGGCCGAGGCCGCAAATTCAGCCGCCGCGCTGGAGGCCGAGATCGCGCGCGAGGTCGAGGCGAAGGAAGCGCTGCAGCTTGCCATCGCCCAGCTGCGCAACGAGGTCGATGCCGCCGATGAGGCCGCCCGCCTGGCCGCCGCCCAGCGGGCCGCGATGGAGGCGCTGATCCAGACCCTGCGGGATGAGGCCGCATTGGCGCGCGACTCGATTTCCGAGCGCGATCTGGCGCTTTTGGACAGTCAGGAGGAGCTTGAGCGGCGCGAGGCAATGGTCGCGGATGCCGAACGCCGCCTGGCCGAGCGTGAGCGGGTGCTTGGCGATGCGCTGCGCGAGCTTGCCGGTCGGGATGCGGATTTGCTAGCCCGCGATGCGTCGATTGCCGAGCTTCAGCAGCGCCTCGCGACCCAGAGCGCCGCGCTGGAGACAACGCGGACCGAGCTGATCGCGGCCCAGCAGAGACTGGCCCAGCAGGATCAGGACGCAGCCGGGCTGCGCGCGCGCATTGCCGCGCTTGAAGCCCAGCTCACCGATGCAGCCCAGGATGGCACCGCGCAGGCCAGTGCGCTGGCCGCTGCCCGCACCGCCCTGGCCGAGCGCGAGGCGGAGGTCACGGCGCTGACGCAACGGGTCGCGGCGTTGGAGGCGCAGCTTGCAACCGCCACGGCGGACGGAACCGCCGATGCCGCGGCGTTGGCCGTTGCCCGCACCGAACTCTCGGCGCGTGCGGCTGAGATCACCGCGCTGCAGGATCGGCTGGCCGATCTGCAGGGCCAGCTTGAAACCTCGCAGGCGACGCTGGGCACCCGCGACAGCGAGGCCGCGGCATTGCGCCGCGATCTGGCCGAGCGCGAAACGCTGTTGGCCGATCTGCGCCGGGCGCTTGAGGAACGCGCCGCCCTTTTGGCCGAGCGCGACGCGGCGCTCGACGCAGCGCTCAAGGCCATGGAAGAGCGCGATGCGGCGTTGGCCGCAGCGCAGGCCCAGATCGATGCCGATGGCACCGTGCTGGGCGATGTGCAGGAAACACTGGCCGAACGCGACGCCGCGCTGGCCGAACGCGATGCGGCGCTGATCCAGGCGCGCCAGGCGCTGGCCGAGCGTGACACGGCCCTGGCCGAGCTGCGGGCCGCCCTTTCGGCGCGTGACACCGAAGTGAGCGACGCCCAGACCCTGTTGGCCGAACGCGATGCGGCCTTGGCAGAGCGCGACCAGCTTTTGGCCGATTTGCGCCGAACACTCGCCGAACGTGACCAGGCGCTTGCCGCGTTGCGCGCATCGATCGGATCGACCGAAACGGACCTTGCCGATGTCTCGGCCCGCGCCGCGGCGCGCGAGCTGGCGATTGCCGATCTGACCGCGCAGCTCACCGAGGCTGAACGGACGCGCATCGCCCAGGCCGCCCAGGCCGAGGCGCTGTTGGCGCGTTTTGAAGCGGCCCAAACCCGGATCAGCGATCTGACCGAGCAGCTCACCGATGCCGAAGCGCTGCGCGCCGCCGAGCTTGCCGCGGCCGAAGCCTTGCGTGCCCGGCTGGCTGCGGCAACCGATGAGCAGCTTGCCATGACGCTGGCGCTTGAGGAGGAACGGCGCCGCGCCGAAGAGACCCTGGAGCTTTTGGCCGCCGCCGAGGCTGCACAAACCCAGGCCTCAACCGCGCGGGCCGATGATCTGAGCGAGCTGCAGCGTCAGCGCGCGCTTCTGGCCCAGGCCAATGAGGTGCTGGCGCAGGAGCGGGCGGTTTCGGCCGAGGACCGGCGGCGGTTGGCCCTGCTCAATCAGCAGATCGCCGAGCTGCGCAACCAGCTTTCGTCATTGCAATCCGTCCTGGACGCCTATGAGGCAAAGGATTTTGCCTCGCAGGTGCAGGTCAGCGCGCTCGGCACCCGCCTCAACACGGCGCTGGCGCAGGTGGCAGCCGAGGCGGCCCGGTCGCAGCGATTGGAGGCCGATCTGGTCGCGCTGACCCGCGAAGAGGAGCGGGATTTGCGCCGCGCCCGGTCCGATTTTCTGGCCAGCACCGCAGAGATCCTGAGCGATGTGGAGGGCATCCGCACCGTCGGGGACAGGTTCGTGTTTGACAGCTCGGTGCTCTTTGAGCGCGGTTCGGCAGATCTGTCGTCCGAGGGGCAGGGTCAGATCGCCCAAGTGGCCAGCGTGATCCGCCAGGTTCAGGCGCGCATCCCCGAGGGCGTCGATTGGATCCTGCGCGTGGACGGGCATACCGACATCACGGGCGACGCGTTCGCCAATTGGCAGCTCAGCCAGGCCCGCGCGCTGTCGGTCGTTCTCTATCTCATCAACAATGAGGAGATCGCGCCCGAGCGGCTGTCGGCCAATGGCTTCGGCGAGTATCGGCCCATCGACACCGGCACCACCGCCGAGGCGCTGCAGCGCAACCGCCGGATCGAGCTCAAATTCACTGAGCGGTGAGGCCGGCGGTCACTCAACCACCATCCGTTGCACGACCCGATCGATCAGCCGGTCATTGCGCGTAAGCTCCGCATATCCCAGCCAGACGCCGGGTTGCCATGCGGCGGAGGTCAGCCGGCGCCCGGCGGCGCGATACTGGGCCGCCCGGTCCCGCTCCAGAACGAACTCATCGGTGACAAACACCGATCCGTCCGGCGCCCTGATCTGCAGGCGCAGCACATCGCCCCTGCGCAGATTGATCGCATGCATCCAAAGCAAAATCGCCGGTGCCTTGGTCGACGGATTGGGCAGCGGCGGATCGGTGCGGATCTCCTCATAAGCTGGCAGGTGATCGGCAAAGCCGGTCAGCATGATGGCGCCCAGCGCGCCGGTCAGCATCACATCCCACATCGGCTCGATTGCCTCGGTGATGCCGCAGGGCTGGTCCATCGGCGCGCCGGTGAACGGGTCGATCACCGTATCGCCCCGGCGCAGCGTCAGATGCAGATGGGGAAACTCGGTGTGACCGGACAATCCAACTTCGCCGATCGGCTGGGCCGCCGTCACCCGATCGCCGGGGGCGACGCGGACCGAGCCCTGGCGCAGGTGGCAATATTGGGTCGACCAGCCATCGGCATGATCGATGATGATCCCATTGCCGCATTCCCGGTTCGTGACATCCGGCGTCTCGTCCAGGCGGCGGTCGGCCATCCCGTCGCGCACCGACCGCACCACGCCTGGTGCGGCCGCCAGGACCGCAACGCCGTCTTCGATCTCAACGCGGGTGGCAAGCCGGATATCGGTGCCCTTATGGCCATCATAGCTTGCCGGACCGCAGGTGAAATCCTGCCGGCCCGGCCCGGCATCGCGGTCCACCAGGTTTTGCAGAAAGCAGGTTTCACCCAGCCCACAATCGACCGGGAAGGAGAGGTTCGGGAGGTTTTGTGCGACGGCCGGAACGCAAATCGCCGCCGACATGACGCCGGCGGCGAGTGAAAGCGGTATCCTCATCGGCGACTGGGGGTCAGTCGGCCGTCAGCAAGGGCGGCTTGCCGGTTGTCAGGCGCGGCTTTTCGGGCGGGAGATACTCCAGATCCAGCCCACCATCCTTGACGCCGACCCGCACCAGCCCGCCTTTGGCAAGCTTGCCGAACAGCAGCTCTTCGGCGAGGGGGCGCTTGATATGCTCCTGAATGACCCGCGACAATGGGCGTGCGCCCATCTTGTCGTCATAGCCCTTTTCGGCCAGCCATTCCGCCGCCGGTTCGGTCAGCTCGATCTGCACATTGCGGTCCATCAACTGGGCCTCAAGCTGCAGCACGAATTTCTCGACCACCTGCAGGATGATCTCGCGGCCCAGCGGTGCAAAGCCGATCACCGCGTCCAGACGGTTGCGGAATTCCGGGCTGAAGGTTTTCTCGATCGCCGCAATATCTTCGCCCTCGCGCCGCATCCGACCGAAGCCGATGGCCGCCTGCGCCTGTTCCTGCGCGCCGGCATTCGAGGTCATGATCAGGATGACGTTGCGGAAATCGACCTGCCGGCCGTTATGGTCGGTCAGCTTGCCGTGATCCATCACCTGCAGCAGGATGTTGTAGACATCCTGATGGGCCTTTTCGATCTCATCGAGCAGCAGAACGCAATGCGGGTGCTGATCGATGCCATCGGTCAAAAGCCCGCCCTGGTCAAACCCGACATAGCCCGGGGGCGCCCCGATCAGTCGGCTGACGGCATGCTTTTCCATGTATTCGGACATGTCGAAGCGCAGCAGCTCCACACCGAGACTGTCGGCCAATTGCTTGGCGACCTCGGTCTTGCCCACGCCCGTCGGCCCGGCAAAGAGATAGCAGCCGATGGGCTTTTGCGGCTCGCGCAGACCGGCCCGGGCCAGCTTGATGGCCGAGGACAGCGCCTCGATCGCATTGTCCTGGCCAAAGACGACCCGCTTGAGCGTCGCCTCCAGCGTGCGCAGCACCTCGGCATCGTCCTTGGAGACGTTCTTGGGCGGGATGCGGGCGATCTTGGCCACGACATCCTCGATCTCCTTGGCGGTGACGGTCTTGCGCCGCTTGCTGTCGGGCAAGAGATGCTGGGCCGCGCCAGCCTCGTCGATCACATCGATCGCACTGTCGGGCAGCTTGCGGTCATTGATATACCGGCTGGCCAGCTCCACGGATGTCTTGATCGCGGGTGTGGAGGGGGGGGGGTTCAAAACGAAC
>JBCDDO010000018.1:0-13734 GCA_039180245.1 Pseudomonadota bacterium
AAACGGCGAGTGCGGAGGCAACGCCCACCACAGGCCGGCCGATTGGGGTAAATCGGAGACGGTGCAGCCGCGGGACCCGCCGCGTCAGCGGCGGGCTGGGCCCAAAGCGCGGATGCGCATCGGCAGATGCGCGGACAAGCGCGGGAGCCCTCCTGTCCGGTCCATGCCGAACGTTTCCCGACTTGCACCCTGCGCGAGCAGTCATGCGCAAAGTGTCCGTCCAGGCACAGGCCTGAGCAGGGGCCGATCTCGCCGTGCCCGACGACCCGCCATCACAACCCGCCATCACGACCCGCCGTCACGACCCGCCGTCGAAATCAAGTCCCATGGCACCGTAACGATCGCGTTCATCCTGCCAGTTCGGGCGGACCCGGACCTGCAGGAAGAGATGCACCCGCCGCTCCAAGAACCGCTCCAGCTCGCCACGCGCCCGCGCGCCGATCTCCTTGATCCCCGCCCCTTTTGCGCCCAGCACGATGCCCTTATGCCCGTCCCGGCCGACATAAATCACCTGATCGATCCTGACCGATCCGTCGCGCCGCTCGTCCCAACCTTCGGTCTCCACGGTCAGTTGATAGGGAAGCTCCTCATGCAGCCGCAGCATCAACTGCTCGCGGGTCGTCTCGGCGGCCAGCAGACGCAGCGGCAGATCGGCGATTTGATCCGCGGGGTACAGCCATGGCCCCGCCGGAAGCTCGTTGGCCAGCCAGGCTTTGAGATCCGCAACCCCGTCTCCGCGCTCAGCCGAAATCATAAAGGTTGCGGCAAAGGCACAGCGTGCGTTCAGGGCCTCAGCCAGCGCCAGAAGCTCGGCGCGCCGCACCCGGTCGATCTTGTTGATCGCCAGAACCAGCCGCGCCGGCGGCCGTTGGGCCAGACCCGACAGGATCTCCTCGACACCGGCGGTGATGCCGCGATGCGCCTCAACCAGCAAGGTCACGATGTCGGCATCGGCCGCGCCGCCCCAAGCCGCCGCCACCATCGCGCGGTCAAGCCTGCGGCGGGGGCGAAACAGCCCCGGCGTGTCGACAAAGACGATCTGCGCGGCTTCGAGCAACGCCACCCCGCGGATGCGAAACCGCGTCGTTTGCACCTTATGGGTGACGATCGCAACCTTGGCGCCGACCATGCGGTTGAGAAGCGTCGACTTGCCGGCATTGGGCTCGCCGATCAGGGCCACAAAGCCGCAACGGGGCGGGTCTGCAGGGGTCGCGCTGTCGCCGGCGATGTCCTCAGCCATTGCGCGACTGCGCCTTTGAAGCATCCAGCCGCACCAGCAGCTCGGTTGCCGCGGCCTGCTCGGCCGCCCGTTTGGTGCCGGCGCTGGCCATCGACCGCTCCCCGCTTGCCAGACGCGCCTCGATGGTAAAGCGCGGCGCATGGGCCGGGCCGTCGCGATCGGTCTCGACATAATCGGGTGGGGGCAACCCCCGGGCCTGCGCCCATTCCTGCAGCTGCGACTTGGCATCGGTCACCGCGGCGTCGCGGGCCGCAAGCCCTGTTGCCCAAAGCCGCAGGATCAGCGCCCGGGCCGGTTCCAACCCGCCATCGAGATAGACCGCCGCGATCACCGCCTCCATCGCATCGCCCAGAATGGCCTGCTTGCGCCGCCCGCCCGACAGCATTTCCGACCGGCCCATGCGGATCGCCTCACCAAGCCCCAGCGCCTGGGCCATTTCCGCACAGGTTTCCTTGCGCACCAGCGCGTTGAGGCGCGGCGCCAGCACGCCCTCGGCGGCCTCCCGGTCCCGCTCGCACAGGGCCTCGGCGATCACCAGCCCCAAGACCCGGTCGCCCAGAAACTCAAGCCGCTGATTGTCCGGCCGGCTGGGGGCGGAGAAGCTGCCATGGGTGAGGGCTGTGTCGAGCAAATCGGGGTCGGCAAATTCATGGCCAAGCCGCGCGGCCAGCGCGGCCAGCACCGCCGCGCGCCCCTTCGCCGCCCCAGGGCTTGCGCCACTCACTGCACCGGCTCCAGCACCCGGTCCAGGCTTGCCCAAAGCGCGCCAAGATCGCGGGGCAGCCAATAAAGCTCGACCCGGTGGGTCAGGCTGTCGAACGGCACCGGACCCAGTCCACCGATGCTGCGCGAAATGCGGCTGTCGACGGCATTGTCGCGGTGATCGGAAATCAGGTAGACATGGCGTGGCGGAACGATCTGCGGCCGGGTGTCGTCCGCCGACGTCTCGCCGGTGTCGAGCACGCGTATCTCGCGCCCGCCTGGCAAGGCCTCGACAAATGTATGTTTTCGGCAGACCCCATTCAGGGCCGGGCTGTTGACACATTCGGGCAAGCGCCGGTCGATGCGGATATAGGCTTCGGTATGGTCCTCGATCTGCCGCTGCGGCACCGGCACGCCGTCAATATGCACCCTCCCGGCCCGAAGTTCGATCGTTTCGCCGGGCAGACCGATGACACGGCTGGCATAGGTCAGGCCGGATCTTGGGTGGGTAAGAACAAGAACCGCGCCCCGCTCCGGCGGCTCGGTAAGCGTCCCGATCAACACTCGGCCGAGCGGTTTTGCCAGCACGACGTCACCCCGCTCTAAGGTCGGCTTCATCGAACCCGAAGAAAGCTCGAAACTCCGATACCCCATCAGGGCAACGATCACCTGCGGCACGATCAAGACACCGATGAGCGGCATGCAGACCACCGCCACCAGGACGGCCCACAGGCGCCAGCGGCGGTCGCGCTTCAATCGACCCCCATGAAAAAGCGTTCGGCGCGCCAGTCCCAGAAGCTCAGGAGCGAATCCCCGCCCGAGGAGAAGATGATCCGGTCGGCCCGCCCGATGAGGTTCTCGAAGGGCACAAACCCAACGCCGCCGCGATTCCGCGGCGTGCGGCTGTCGCGTGAATTGTCGCGATTGTCGCCCATGAAGAAATACTGGCCCTCCGGAACACGTTCCTCGCGATACTGATCGCCCGTATCGCGCCGGACCTCCAAAATGGTGTGGTCGACGCCGCCGGGCAGCAGTTCGGAAAACTGCAACTTCTCGCAATCGCCGCCGACGCCCACCGGCTCGTTGATGCAGGCCGGCCAGTTGGAGCTGGTCTGCAGCGCCTGGTTGATCTTGGGCTCCACGAAATTGGGCTCGGGGCGCAACGACACCGGTGTGCCGTTGATGCTCAGCACCCCGTCGCGCATCGAGATCCGGTCGCCCGGCAAACCGATCAGCCGCTTGATGTATTCCTCGTTCGTGCGCGGATGCTTAAAGACGATGATGTCGCCGCGCTCGGGCTCGCTGGCCAGGATCCGGCCTGAAAACGGGCAGATCGAGAACGGGCAGGAATGCTGCGAATAGCCATAGGCGAACTTGTTCACGAAGAGAAAATCGCCGATCAGCAGGTTGGGCTTCATTGAGCCCGAGGGGATCCAGAAGGGCTGGAACAGCAGGGTTCGGAACACCGCAGCGATCAGCAGCGCATAGACGACGGTTTTGATCAGTTCCACGATCCCGCTCGTGGCCCGCGCAGCACTGCTCATCCCTGCCGACATCCTTCCCACTCTCGCCGACGGGCCTTGTTGCGCGCGGACCCGTCCAAGTCAAGCGATCACAGGGTCACGCGGCGCCCTGCTCCGGCCCGGCATCGGGCAGCGCTTCGATGATCACGAAAGCTTGCGCCCAGGGGTGATCGTCGGTGAGCGTGAGGTGGATATGCGGGCGGTGACCCGGGGGGATGAGCCCAGCCAGACGCTCGGCCGCCCCGCCGATCAGCTGCATGGTGGGCTGGCCGGAGGGAAGGTTGACAACCCCCATCTCGCGCCAGGCAACCCCCATGCGCAAGCCGGTGCCAAGCGCCTTTGAGCACGCCTCCTTGGCCGCCCAGCGTTTGGCATAGGTCCCCGCCGCATCGCGCCGGCGTTCGGCTTTGGCCCGCTCGGCCGCGGTGAACACCCGGGTCAGGAAGCGCTCGCCGAACCGGTCGATGGTGCCGGCGATGCGCTCGATATTGGCAAGGTCGGACCCGATGCCGACGATCATGCGCTGGCCGAACCTGTCGCTGCGCGCCGGGCATCCTCCATCGCGGCCCGCATCCGGCGCACGGCGGAATCGAGCCCCGAAAAGATCGCCTCGCCGATCAGGAAATGCCCGATATTGAGCTCCACGATCTGGGGAATCGCGGCAACCGGGCCAACCGTGTCGAAGGTCAGACCGTGGCCGGCATGCACCTCCAGACCCAACTCACAGCCAAGCTCAGCCATCCGCACCATGCGCTCCAACTCGGCATTGCGCTTGTCATAGGCGCCTTCATTATGGGCGTCGCAATAAGCGCCGGCATGGATCTCGACCACCTGCGCGCCGATCCGTGCCGCCGAGCGCACCTGTGCCTCATCGGCGGCGATGAAGAGCGACACGCGGCAGCCTGCCTCACGCAGCGGGGCGATGAAGCCCGCCAGCCGGTTTTCTTCACGCGCGACCTCAAGACCGCCTTCGGTTGTGCGTTCCTCCCGCCGCTCAGGCACGATGCAGACCGCATGCGGGACGTGGCGCAGCGCAATCGCCTGCATCTCTTCGGTGGCGGCCATCTCGAAGTTGAGCGGCAGGCTCAGCCCCTGCATCAGCGCCTCGATATCGGCATCGGTGATGTGGCGCCGGTCCTCGCGCAGATGCGCGGTGATGCCGTCAGCGCCCGCTGTTTCGGCGATTTTGGCCGCACGCAGTGGGTCCGGCGTGTCGCCGCCACGGGCATTGCGCACCGTTGCCACATGATCGATGTTCACCCCGAGCCGCAGCGGCCCAACCGGCTGAATGCGTGACATGGCACCTCTCCTCGCTGTCCCGTGGATCGCGAGAGTTACTCTGCCGCATCGGGTTTTGCGACCGTTTTTCTGATCCGCCCCCGCATCTTGTCGCGGGCCCGCTCCATGCCGCGCATTTTTTCCCGGGCGCGCACCATAAGCCGCAACCGGCGGCGGTTCTGATAGGCCGCAATCACCGGGCGGCACAAAAAATAGGTGACAAGCGCGCAGGCCCCGCCGGTCAACAGACCGCCAACCATATAGGGCAGAAAGATCTCGGTTCCGAAATCGCCAAGACGGTCGAGCGCAGGCTCGCCATAGCCAAAAAAGCTCTTGAAGGTCTGCCACAGACCGCCCACCGCATCGCCGAATGCCGAGGTGACCTCGCCGAAATCGATGGCCCGTTCGCCGCTGCCCAAAATCCAGCGGCCCAGTCCAAGCGAGGTAGCCGCAATGGCTGGAAAGGTCAGCGGATTGCCCACCACGGTGCCGATCAGACCGGCAATGACATTGCCGCGCAGGATCCAGGCCAAACCGGCGGCGGCGAAGAAATGAAGCCCGAAAAGCGGCGTGAAGGAGACAAGGGCCCCGGCCGAAAAGCCGATCGCGATGCGGTGCGGGCTGTCGGGAATGCGCTTGACCCGGTGGCTTAGGTATTCAAACCCGCGGCGCCAGCCCTTGCGCGGCACAATGTACTCACGCATGCGCGCCAGCAGCGGTGGCGGGGTTCGACGGCGGAACACCATCCCGTCAGCCCTTCAGCCCGCGGCTGCCGGGCTTGACCGCGGGCAATGCGGCCAGGGCCGGCGGCAGCGCGTCTGCCGGATAGGCGGGCGCGTCGATCTCGATCAGGGCGGTCAGCGGAACGCCCAGATCGGCGGTTCCGCCGGATCTGTCGACAAGGCAGGCGGCCGCCACGGTCTTGCCGCCATGAGCCGCAATGGTCGCAATGCATTCGCGTGAGGACAGCCCCGTGGTCACCACATCTTCGACCATCAGCACCCGCGCGCCGGGCGGGATGTCAAAGCCGCGGCGCAGCGTGAAGGCGCCCTCGACCCGCTCGGCAAACAGCGATGGCAGCGCGAGCTGGCGGGCCAGTTCATAGCCGACAATGACCCCGCCCATGGCCGGTGACACGCACAGATCCGCCGCCAGCCCGGCCGCGCGCAGCCGTTCGGCCAGCGCAGCGCAGAGCCGCTCAGCCCGGCGCGGCTCCATCAAAACGCGGGCGCATTGCAGATAGGTGTCGCTGTGCAGGCCCGAGGAGAGCACAAAATGCCCCTCCAACAGCGCTTGCGCCGCACGAAACTCCGCAATGATGTCGTCCGGCGTCACCACGCACCCTCTATTTTACTGGGGGTTGTCGCGGCCGTCGACACCCTCCTTGATCCGCATGACCTGCGCCACCACGGACTCCGCCTCCAAAGCCCGAACGACGTGATTCAGATGAGTCACGTCTCGCAGTTCCACTACCACCCGAATACGGTAAAAATCCGGCTTGCGGGCGGAAAAATCTATGTCGGAAATATTGCTTCCCACCTCGCCGATCAATGTGCAGATGCGACCCAATGCGCCAGGATCATTGGCAAGCACGACGTCGAGTGCCGCGCTGTTGACCGGCAGCGCGCCAGCATCATCGGCCCAGCGCAGATCGATCCAGCGCTCGGTCTGATCCTCAAACTCGGCCAGTTCCGCACAATCGATGGCATGCACGACCACGCCGCGCCCGCGCAGGGCGATGCCGACGACACGCTCGCCCGGCAGCGGCATGCAGCAGCGACCCAGCCGGTAGCTTTGATCCGCCTCCAGACCCAGAACGGCCGGGCCTGCGCCAGCGGCATATTCGGTGTTGGCCGACGGCGCGGCGATGTCGGGATAAAGCGACATCACCACCTCAAGCCCGGTGATCTCGGCCGAGCCCAGCCGGGCCAGAAGATCCTCGGCCCGCGACAGCGCAAAGCTGCGGGCCGCGGTCTCCAAGGCCTTGTCCGTGGCCGGTTTGCCGATGCGTTCGAACGCGATGCGGGCAATCTCGCGCCCCATGCGGATGTCGGCGGCGCGGCGATCTTCCTTCAGCGCCCGCCGGATCGCCGATTTCGCGCGCCCGGTCACGGCGATCTCCTCCCAGGAGGGTTGCGGGCGTTGCCCGTCGGCGCGGATGATCTCGATCGATTGGCCGTTTTTCAGCCGGCTCCACAGCGGCACCCGGCGGCCATCGACCTTGGCGCCCACACAGGAATGGCCGATGCGGGTGTGAATGGCATAGGCAAAATCGATCGGCGTTGCCCCGCGGGGCAGCTTGATCACCTCGCCCTTGGGCGTAAAGCAGAAGACCTGGTCCTGAAAGAGCTCAAGCTTGACATGCTCCAAGAGCTCATCGGGGCTGTCGGCGCTCGCAATCTCCTCGCTCAGCTGGCGCACCCATTGAAACGGGTCGACCGCAAACGGGTTCTCGGCCGGTGCCCCGTCGCGATAGGACCAATGCGCGGCCACCCCGGTTTCGGCCACCTCATGCATGGTTTGGGTGCGGATCTGCACCTCCACCCGCTTGGCGTTGCGGCCCGAGACGGTGGTGTGGATCGAACGGTAGCCGTTGGATTTGGGCTGGCTGATATAGTCCTTGAACCGTCCGGGAATGGCGCGCCAGCGGCGGTGCACCGCGCCGAGCGCGCGATAGCAATCATCGACCGAGCCGGTGATGATCCGAAAGCCATAGACATCCGACAGCCGATGGAAGCTCTCATCCTTTGCTTCCATCTTGCGCCAGATCGAATAGGGCCGCTTTTCGCGCCCATAGACACTGGCATCGAGCCCGGCTGCATCGAGCGACGCCCGCAAATCATCGAGGATCTGCGGGATCAGGTCCCCGTTTTCCTTCCGCAGCATGACAAAGCGGTGAATGATCGATTTCCGCGCTTCTGGATTGAGCACCTGAAACGATAGATCCTCAAGCTCGTCGCGCATGCCCTGCATGCCCATCCGCCCGGCCAGCGGCGCGTAGATCTCCATCGTCTCGCGCGCCTTTTTCTCCTGCTTGGCGGCCGGCAGATGGCGGATCGTGCGCATGTTGTGCAGCCGGTCGGCCAGCTTGACCAAGAGCACCCGCACATCGCGCGACATTGCCAGCAGCAGCTTGCGGATGTTTTCGGCCTGCTCGGACCCGGTCGAGGTGATCTGCAGCTTGGTGAGCTTGGTCACCCCATCGACAAGATGCGCGATCTCGGGCCCAAAGAGCTCCGCCACCTCCTCGGTGGTACAGCCGACATTGTCCTCCACCGTGTCATGCAACAGCGCCGTTACGATCGAGGCATCGTCGAGCCGCAGCTCGGTCAGCATGGCTGCAACCTCGACGGGATGTATGAAATAGGGCTCGCCCGACGCGCGGCTTTGCCCGTCATGCGCGGTTGCGCCATAGGAATAGGCGCGGGCGATGAGGTCGCTGTCGGTGTTGGGATTGTAGGTGCGGACCAGATCTATCAGGTCGGCGGGAGCGATGGCCGCTGCATCACCCCGCCGGCGGGTCGGCGCCGCGCTGGGCGCCTGCAGGGTCACCGCTTTTCCTGCGCCTCCATAAGGGCGCGCAGCAGTTTTTCTTCGGACATGTCGTCATCCGGCTGCGCAGGCATGTCGGGAAGCATGCGCCGCTCCATATCGTCTTCTTCGGGCTCATCGACCTCGATCTGACGCTGATGCGACGAGATCGCAGCCTCGCGCATTTCATGCACGGGGATCGTCTCCTCGGCGATCTCGCGCAGCGCCACGACCGGGTTCTTGTCCTTGTCGCGCTCAATGGTGATTGGCGCGCCGGTCGCGATCTCGCGCGCGCGATGGGCTGCGAGCATCACCAGCTCGAAGCGGTTGGGAACCTTGTCGACGCAGTCTTCGACGGTCACACGGGCCATGCACAGCGCTCCGTTCAGCCTGATCACTTGTCATTCGAAGAGGCCGCTATAGCCCAGCCATCGCGAAGGTTCAAGCTGCCGCGGCGTCAGGCGGGCGCCAACGGACCGCTGCGCTTGCCAGGCAATGGCAACCAGGGTATGTGCGCGATCCCCGGGGGCTGGCGGCCAGGACGGTTGCAAAAGCGCCTGAAGGCTCCCGTCACTGTCAGACGGTAGGGCTTTCCATTCCCCACGGATCTGCATAACATAGCGCGTCGCGCCCCTGGCTTGTGTTGTCTCCCACACGCCTGGCAAGGGCGCAGGAGGAAAATATGTTTTACCGCGACGAGCGTCTTGCGCTCTTCATCGATGGGTCGAATCTGTATGCGGCCGCAAAATCGCTTGGCTTCGACATCGACTACAAGCTTCTACGCACCGAGTTCATGCGACGGGGCAAGCTGCTTCGAGCGTTCTACTACACGGCGCTGATCGAGAACGAAGAGTATTCGCCAATCAGACCCCTCGTGGACTGGCTGGATTACAATGGGTTCACGATGGTGACCAAGCCGGCCAAAGAGTTCACAGATTCGATGGGCCGGCGCAAGGTCAAGGGAAACATGGATATCGAGCTTGCCATCGATGCCATGGAGATGGCGCCGCACATCGATCATATGGTTCTTTTTTCGGGCGATGGCGATTTTCGGCCGCTGGTTCACGGCATTCAGCGCCAGGGTGTGCGGGTTTCGGTGGTCTCGACCATACGCTCGGCGCCCCCGATGATTGCCGACGACCTGCGTCGACAAGCCGACAATTTCATCGAGCTTGACGAGCTGAAGGACGTGATCGGCCGGCCGCCCCGGCCTGTGCCCAGCGTGCACGGTCCTGCCGAGGACGAAAACGCGAGCTGATCCCTGCGCGGACCAGTCCCAGACCACCGCCTGCCCCCTCCCCTCACCTTAACTCAGCGTGCCGATCCGCCGGTGGATTGTGCGCGATGTGCACGGCTGGTCGCCTACCGGGCCGAGAATCGCCGCGCCCAACCGGCTTGGGTCAACGCGCCGGTGCCCAGTTGCGGCGATCCCAAGGCACGGCTTTTGATCGTAGGCCTTGCCCCTGGCCGCGGCGGCGCGAACCGCACCGGCATTCCCTTTTTCGGCGATGCCTCGGGGCATATGCTGCACAGCACGCTTGCCGCCTTTGGCTGGACCCAGGGCCCGTTCTACCCCGATGCCATCGCCCCTCCCCAACTTGTCGGCGCGATGATCACCAATGCAGTCCGCTGCGCGCCGCCGGGCAACCGCCCCACCGCACCGGAAATCGCCGCCTGCGCACCGTTCCTCAGCGCGACCCTGGCGCAGTTGGATACCCTCAGTGTTGTGCTGGCGCTGGGTCGGGTGGCGCATGAAGCCTGCCTGCGCGCGCTGAAGACCCGGCCATCGACACGGCCCTTTGCCCATGGCGCCGTGCATCATCTGGGCGCGCTGGTGCTCGTTGACAGCTATCACTGCTCCCGGCTCAACACCAATACCGGCCGGCTGACCCAGGATATGTTCGATGCAGTGTTTGCAACGATCGCCGGGATCCTCGCCAAACCGTTGGGCTAGGGTGGCTGCGAATTGGGTGATGACGCCCTCACCTGGCGTCGCGGGGGCTTTGCGGTGCAGCCGGGATTGGCTACATCTGCGATGTGCCACGTGGAGACCGCCATGCTGCCCCCATTGACGCTCTACCTTGCTGCCCCGCGCGGGTTCTGTGCCGGCGTCGATCGCGCCATCCGGATCGTCGAGATGGCGCTCGAGAAATGGGGCGCGCCGGTCTATGTGCGCCATGAGATCGTGCACAACCGGTTCGTCGTCGATGGCCTGCGCGAACGCGGGGCGGTGTTTGTCGAAGAGCTTGATGACTGCCCCAAGGACCGCCCGGTGGTGTTTTCGGCCCATGGCGTGCCCAAAGCCGTGCCGGCCGAGGCTGCCCGGCGCGAGATGATGTTTGTGGATGCAACCTGTCCGCTGGTCAGCAAGGTGCATATCGAGGCCGAGCGCCATCACGCCCAGGGCCGGCAGATGATCATGATCGGCCATGCCGGGCATCCCGAAACCGTGGGCACGATGGGCCAACTGCCTGAGGGCGAGGTGCTGCTGGTCGAAACGGTCGCGGATGTGGCGGGCATCGTGCCGCGCGATCCCGCGCAGCTTGCCTTCATCACCCAGACCACCTTGTCGGTCGACGACACGGCCGAAATCGTCGCGGCCCTGCAGGCGCGGTTTCCCGCCATTGTTGGCCCGCATAAGGAAGACATTTGCTATGCGACCACCAACCGGCAGGAGTCGGTCAAGGCCATAGCGCCCAAGATCGACGCGCTTTTGGTGATCGGCGCGCCCAACTCTTCAAACTCGAAGCGCTTGGTCGAGGTCGGCCGCAAGGCCGGGTGCGGCTATGCGCAGCTCGTCCAGCGGGCCACCGATATCGACTGGCGCGCGCTGGACGGGATCCGCAGCGTCGGCATCACAGCCGGGGCCAGCGCGCCCGAGGTTCTGGTCAATGAAGTGGTTGACGCGTTTCGCACGCGCTATTCGATGACGTTGGAGATCGTCGAGACGGCGGTTGAGAATGTCGAATTCAAGGCGCCGCGGGTTCTGCGCGTGCCGGCGGCCTGAATCTGCGGTTGCAACGCGCAGCGGAGGTGTTTCTCGCCAGCCCGACCTTCTCGCCAGCCCGACCTTCTCGCCAGCCCGAACGCTCGCCGGGCTGATCGCGCGCTGCCCCACAGCCAGCCAGCGCGCGACGAAAGACCCGGTGGACGCCAAGACCGCGCCGTTTTGCCCCGCTGTCCTTACTGCATCAACTGCTCCATCAGCCGATCGACACGGTTAAACTCCATTTGCGGATCGATCGGCGGTGGGGCGTTCACGGACTGGCGCCGCCAGGCCATCAGATAGTCGATATGCCCCTCGGCCAAAGCCCAGACGAACGGCACACAATCCATAAGGATCTTGTCGCGTTCGGCCACGTTCAACAGCCGCTCACGCTCATTGCGCAGCATGTTTGAAAAGCTGATGAAGAACCGTTCGCTGAACTTGATACCCACCACCCCTTCGGCGAGCGAGCCGGGCGGGCGGTTGTTGAGGCTTTCCTGCATAATGAAGGTGAGCTGCCGCTCCAGCGTGCGTGCAATAGGGACGGGCAGCGTGCTGTCGCCCCGCGCGGTGGGATCAAGATGATAAAACACGGCCGCCCGGCACAGGGCGAAGTCGTCGATCCCATCTTCCGGCACATAATCATCGACCGTCTGTGCCGCTGAAGATGTGGGCGACAAGGCTGCCAGCATGCAGACCAGAAACGCCAGAACCATCGGCCGAACGTTCGGCATTGTCGATCTCCTTGATCAGCCCAGAACCCGGGTGAGAAACCCAAGTGCAGCACCCAGACCGTCGGGCGCGATGCCGTGGCCGATACCCGGCGAGGCATGGGTCGTCACATCCACCCCGGCTGCGCGCAACCCGGTCTCGGCGGCCGCCATGTCGGAAAACGGCACCACCTGGTCATCCATGCCATGCGCCAGCAGCACCGGCGGGCGGCTGGCCATCTCGGCCTCCAGCCGCTCGGGCGCGATCAACCGCCCCGAAAACCCCACGATCCCCGCCAGGCTTTCGCGGCGTCGCAGCCCGACATGCAGGCTCATCATCGTGCCTTGCGAAAACCCGATCAGCGCGGTCCGGCCGGGTGCGATGCCTTCGGCCTCGACAATCTGGTCAAGAAACCCGTCTATCGCCCCGGCGGCCGCGGCAAAGCCAGCATGCATGTCGGCCTCGCTCGACCCATCCATCCAAGGAATGGGAAACCACTGATACCCGGCGGGGTTGTTGGTGCAGCGCTGCGGCGCGTTCGGCGCCAGAAAGCGCGTGTTGGGCAGATGGCCGGCCAGCGCGTCGCCGATGCCGATCAGATCCTCGCCATCGGCGCCATAGCCATGCAGCAGGATGACCAGTCGGTCCGCGCCATCGCCGGGCGCGCCGCGCCGCGGGCCGGTCAGCAGGATCGGCGATGCTGCGTCGGTGGGTTTGTCGGACATGCTCAGCGGACCCCTTCGCGGTTCTTGGCAACCCGGTAGTAGGCCCAGAGCAACCGCGCTGCAACCGACCGCCAGGGCGACCAAGCTTCGGCCATGGCGCGGAACGGCTTTTCCGCCGGCCGTTCGTCCAAATCGAAGAGCACCCGCGCCGCTTCGCGCAGGGCAAGATCGCCCGGCGCAAAGACATCCGACCGGCCCAGGCTGAACATTGCATAAATTTCTGCCGTCCAAACGCCGATCCCGGGCAGGGCGACAAGCTGCGCCACAAGCTCGTCATCGGGAAGACCGCGCAGGGCGTCGTAATCGAGCCCCGCTGCGCAGAGACCGCGCACGTAGCGCAGCTTTGGCCGCGACAACCCGCAGGCCAGCAAAGCCTCGTCGGTGAGCTTTGCGACGGTGTCCGCCCGCGTCGCGCCGGCCGCCTCAAGCCGCTGCCAGATCCCATTGGCCGCGGCGACCGAAAGCTGTTGCGACACGATGGCCGACAAGAGCGCCGGAAACCCATCCTCCCGCAAGCGCAGCGGCAAGGGCCCGGTTTCCTTCAAAGCCGCCTCAAACCGCGGCTCGTGCGCGGCAAGCCAGGCTGCGCCCTCTGCCACGCAGGCATCGGTCTCGATGATGCGTCCAATCATCGGCGCAGACTACGCCCTGTCAGGGCAGGCGCAAGAGATCTTCGTCAGTGCGCGTGGCCCAGGGCGGCCCAACGCGTCCAAAGCTGGCCCCGACGTGAGCGAAGCGCGGCCTTGCGCGTCAGACCGCGTTGACCGCCCAGTCATAGGCATGGCGGTCGACCCGTCCGCGGCCGGCCAGCTTTTCAGCCAGCGGCGCCGCGGCATAGCGCGCCAGATGCGCGATCACGCCGGCATCGGTGCCGCCGAAATCCTCCTCAAACCACGCATAGATCGATGAAACGGTCAGACGCCCTTCCGAGGCTAGAGCGCCGCGCGGATGGTTGACGAAGGCCCGGGCGCCCGCCTCCAGCATCGCCTCCAGCCGGTCGGCGCGGTAGGGCTCGGCGGCCAGATTGGGGCAGCCGAT